>NZ_JBHWYR010000001.1:0-196830 GCF_042728695.1 Bacillus sp. NPDC060175 | reverse complement strand
GACTCAAATGCCGAACATGATGCCGATAATGGATAACAATCAAATGCCGAACATGATGCCGATAATGGATAACAACCAAATGCCGAACATGATGCCGATAACGGATAACACTCAAATGCCGAACATGATGCCGATAACGGATAACACTCAAATGCCGAACATGATGCCGATAATGGATAACAATCAAATGCCGAACATGATGCCGATAATGGATAACAACCAAATGCCGAACATGATGCCAATAATGGATAACAACCAACCACCGAATATGATGCCATATCAAATGCCGTATCAACAGCCAATGATGCCGCCATATCCGCATTATCAGCAACAAAATCCATACACTCAAATGCCGTATCAACAAATGCCGCCACAATATACTTCTATGCCAAATCCAAATATGATGCCAATGGATAATAATATGCCACCACTCGTGCAAGGGGAAGAAGATTGTGGATGCGGAGGAGAGAGTAGGTTATATAGTCCGCAACCAGGTGGACCACAATACGCCAATCCTTTATATTATCAACCGACTCAGCCAGCATATGCACCGCAGCCAGGAACGATGTATTATCAGCCAGACCCACCAAATGTATTTGGAGAACCAGTTTCAGAAGAAGAGGACGAAGAGGAAGTTTAAAAAAAGGTGGGGTTATTCCCACCTTTTTTGTATTCATGATAGTCAGGAATATGATGAATTTACATTAAGTGCTAGAAAATTCCTAGTGAAATATTAACAGTGTAAAAACCCTCTCTGTTACTCATCATAAGGGGGAGCTTTTCGAAAGAGAAGTTCATTCTAACAAGGGGGGTTTTTGTATTGAATACGAAAGTAAAAGTAATTGCTGCTTCTTTGTTAGTTACCAGTGCATTAGCTGCATGTGGTACACCGAAAGATAATAATGCGATGGATGGACGTAACTATAATTACGAGCGTACATCTTATAATGACACACACCGATATAATGATAATGCAACGCGTAACGATCGTTCTACAGATTATGTAACATATAGAAACGGTCGTAATGACGCAGGATCCAACTATTACCGTGATGTAAATTACAATGGACAAATTGCTAATCCGCACCCAACTCGTAATATTACAATGAACAATTCATACATTAACAATGATGGTAAAACTGCGGAGAAAATTACGAATCGTGTGAAACGTATGAATAACGTAGATCGAGTTTCTACAGTTGTATATGGAAACGATGTAGCGATTGCGGTAAAACCGCGTAATCCAGCGACGAATGAAACAGCGATGGCGAACGAAATTCGTCAAGCTGTTGTAAATGAAGTTGGAAATAGAAACGTATATGTTTCTGTAAGAAATGACATGTTTACTCGTGTCGATGCAATGAGTACACGTCTACGTAATGGTACAGTTACAAATGATTTCAATCGTGACATAACAAATATGTTCCGAGACATTCGTTACGGTCTGACTGGTACAGTACGATAACAAATCAAAGAGGAAGGGATAGCCCTTCCTCTTTATTCGTCTTTATCTGCTAAACGACGTTTTTTAATGAAATAACTAATGGAATAAGAAGCTAGAAAGCATACGAAGAGGACACTACCTGTAAGGATAGCTTCAAACAGCGGTCTCTCTGGACTGAAAATGATATAAATAATAGCCATAATGGAGATTTTGTAATTTGATCGATTCCTTCAGAAAATCCGATATAGCCTAAAATTCCGATTATCCCAAGTGATTGAAAGAGAAAGGCAATACGTATGTTTTTTAACGTTTGAAGAATGAGGCGTTCATCTTTAATTTTTTTCAAAGTATTCATCTCCTGTTTATTATTCGCTGTTATACTAATCGTAATATATACATTACATTTATCAATTTATAATTTACATAGGTTTCGATTGGATGAAAAGAGGAAGAAAAATATGTTTATAAACATGTTGCGCTTCTATCTTATTAATGTTATATTAGCAAAGCGATGAGCTAATTTACGTAAGTCGAGGGATATGCTTAAGTGCTAAACACGCGAATGTGGTCGCCTGGTCTTTCGCCGTAAACGCATCAAGACGCCTGCTTTGCAGGCGTCTTTCATTTTATATAAAAGTAACTGATACATGCAGATGAGGATTAACCCTTATCTGCATTTTTTATTTTCCTTAGAAATTTAATGCTATTTTTTATATGGATAAAACCCCCATTTCGGGAAAAGCTACAAATGAAAGTATGATTTTGCCTAAAAGAGGTGAACGGAAATGAAGTGGATACTAATTGCAGTGCAAGCTTTCGTTATGATGTTTTGCTTAGCTTATGGATCCGATGTGAGGGCAGAAACAACAGAAAAAACCCCTGAAGTTACAATTTTATTAGAGCGTATGTATGTTGATGGAGAAGTAAGTGAAGAAATATTTACAGAAAAAGTAGCGGATTTAGAAAAGTTTTTGCAGCAATATAAAGAATGGCAACTTGTTGATCGTGATGATGTGCAAATTGTATTACAAAAGAAAGTTGATGATATTTCTCCCTTACTGAAAACGAGCGGTTATTTTGGTGTTTCAGAGGAAGGGATATTGCAAATTTTCAAAGGGGTACCGAAAAGTGATAACGCGATCCATTCCTTCTTTCAAATTGATATGAAAAAGCTTGAAAGTTATGAGCGTGCGGAATTGAAACGTGGTATTCGCATAAAATCAAAAGAAGGTTTTGTAAAGACAATCGAAAAAATGAAGCAGTACGCAGTGCAAAATAAGAAAAAAAGCAGCTCAGGGTGAGCTGCTTTTTTTCTTATTTATTCTTAGCTAAAATTTCTTTTGCGATTTCATCAATTAGCATATCTTTTCCGATTGGATTGAATGCTTTCGTATTGAAGGATTCATTCGATACTTCATATACGTGATTGTTTTTTACTGCTTTATTATCTTTCCAAACGGCACTGTTTTTATAGTCTTCGTACACTTTATCAGCTTCTCCGCCGAAGTTTACAATAAACATTTGATCAGGCTGGAATGCAACAAGACCTTCTAGTGATACTTGTGCCATCGTTTGTTTTAAATCTGTACCTTTTGTTGCTGGAAGCTTTAAATCGTTAAAGAGTATGTCACCATATCCGAAGCTACCGTATACACGGAAGTTTTGTGGTGTTACTGCAACGAACATAAAGTTCTCATCTTTTGTTTTTTCTTTAATTTTTTTAGATAAAGAGTCGGCTTTTTTATCGTAGTCTGCAATCCATTTGTCAGCTTTCTTCTCTTCATCAAATAGTTTACCTACTTCTTTAAACTTACCGCGCCAGTCTTCTAAATTTGTTTCTAGAACAACTGTCGGTGCTACTTTTTCTAGTTGATCGTAAATTTTCAATTGACGATTGTTTAAAATAATTAAGTCTGGTTTTAGAGCAGTAACAGCTTCTAAATCAACTTTAGGTGCCCAGTACCAACCTACTGCTTTTACTCCGTCTAGCTTTTCTGTTAAATGATTTTGGATTTTATCTTTATATGTGTTTGCTGTACCAACAGGTTTATGACCAAGAAGTAATAACTCTTCTGTTGATCCAGATAAGTCAACAATTCTCTTTGGGTTTACTGGAATTGTAGCTTCCCCTTTAGCATGTTTTACAACTTTTGTTTTCGGTTGTTCTTTTGCTTTTGACTCTTCTTTTTGAGAAGAGCAGCCAACGATTGAAAGAACGACTAGCATGATAGTAAATAAAATAAATAATTTGCGTTTCATCCCTATGTAACCCCTTTAATTAATATTGATAATCATTATCGACTTCTGTATATTAAGGGGCTTTATACTTTCTGTCAATGGAAAATAACAGCAGTTTCAAATAGAGAACATTTGTTGGGGTAGTCTCGCTTTTCTATCATTAAATATGTTAAAATGGAATACATGATTTAAGAGGGAGAGATCGTATTTTGTTTGAATATGTTACAGGTTACGTGGAGTATGTTGGACCGGAATATGTCGTAATTGACCATAATGGAATTGGTTATCAAATTTTCACACCGAATCCGTATGTATTTCAAAGAAGTAAGCAAGAAATCCGTGTCTATACATATCATTATGTGAGAGAAGATATTATGGCACTTTACGGGTTTAAAACACGTGAAGAGCGTTTATTATTTACAAAATTGTTAGGTGTATCGGGGATTGGACCAAAAGGTGCTCTTGCAATTTTAGCTTCTGGTCAAACAGGACAGGTCGTGCAAGCGATTGAACATGAAGATGAGAAGTTTTTAGTGAAATTCCCAGGTGTCGGAAAGAAAACAGCGCGCCAAATGATTTTAGATTTAAAAGGAAAACTAGCAGATGTCGTGCCAGATGCGTTTGTTGACCTGTTCTCGGATGTCGAAAGTTTTGATCAGAAGAAAGGTTCATCAACTGAGCTTGATGAGGCACTTGAAGCACTAAGAGCACTTGGTTACGCAGAGAGAGAAGTTTCTCGCGTTGTACCAGAGTTATTAAAAGAATCACTTACAACGGATCAGTATATCAAAAAGGCACTTAGTCTTTTACTAAATGGTAAGAGGTGAGTATAATGGACGAACGTCTCCTTTCAGGGGAATCTGGATACGAAGATGCGGATTTAGAGTATTCATTACGGCCACAGACGCTCCGTCAGTATATTGGCCAAGATAAAGCGAAACATAATTTAGAAGTTTTTATTGAAGCGGCGAAAATGCGTGAAGAAACGTTAGATCACGTACTTTTATATGGACCACCTGGACTTGGTAAAACGACGCTTGCGAATATTATTGCCAATGAAATGGGTGTTAACATTCGAACAACGTCAGGTCCCGCAATTGAAAGACCAGGAGATTTAGCGGCTGTATTAACAGCACTTCAGCCTGGAGATGTATTATTTATTGATGAAATTCATCGTTTGCATAGATCTATTGAAGAAGTGTTATACCCAGCGATGGAAGACTTTTGCCTTGATATCGTTATTGGGAAAGGACCGTCAGCTCGTTCTGTACGTCTAGACTTACCTCCATTTACGCTAGTTGGGGCAACGACGCGTGCAGGTGCATTATCAGCACCACTTCGTGACCGTTTTGGTGTACTTTCACGATTAGAGTACTATACAGTAGATCAGCTTTCTGCGATTGTAGAACGTACAGCAGAAGTGTTTGAAGTTGAAATAGATTCGTTAGCTGCACTAGAAATTGCAAGACGTGCCCGTGGTACACCTCGTATTGCGAATCGTCTATTACGACGTGTACGTGACTTCGCACAAGTTCGCAGT
Source organism: Bacillus sp. NPDC060175 (assembly GCF_042728695.1). Classification (NCBI taxonomy): domain Bacteria; kingdom Bacillati; phylum Bacillota; class Bacilli; order Caryophanales; family Bacillaceae; genus Bacillus; species Bacillus sp. NPDC060175. The sequence continues at coordinate 191,608 of NZ_JBHWYR010000001.1, read as the reverse complement.
GACGGAACGATTGCGATGGAAATTACACAAATGGCGTTAGAACTATTGCAAGTAGATAAATTAGGACTTGATCATATCGATCATAAATTACTGCTTGGTATTATTGAAAAGTTCCGCGGTGGTCCAGTTGGATTAGAAACTGTTTCAGCAACGATTGGGGAAGAATCGCATACGATTGAAGATGTGTATGAGCCGTATTTATTACAAATTGGCTTTTTACAAAGAACGCCAAGAGGCCGGATTGTAACACCGCTCGCATATGAGCATTTCGGAATGGAGATGCCAAAAGTATGACGGAGATGCCAAAGCTGCTTATTACAGTTGGTATTTTGCTCATTGTTGTTGGATTAGCTTGGAAGTTCATAGGAAGGCTTCCAGGCGATATTTTTGTGAAAAAAGGTAACGTTACCTTTTATTTTCCTATCAATACATGTATTGTGTTAAGTATTGCATTATCTTTTATTATGTATATAATAAATCGATTCAAATAAGAAATAGGTGGATACAGTTATGGATATTAATCTGTTTGATTTTCATTTACCAGAAGAACTTATTGCACAAGTCCCGCTAGAGGAGCGTGCAACATCAAGATTAATGGTGTTAGACCGTGAAACTGGCGATATTGAGCATAAACATTTTACGGACATTCTTTCTTATTTACATGAGGGGGATTGCTTAGTTTTAAATGAAACGAAAGTTATGCCTGCTCGCTTGCACGGTGTAAAAGAAGATACAGGCGCGCACATTGAAGTGCTTCTTTTGAAACAAGAGGAAGACGATAAGTGGGAAACGCTTGTTAAGCCAGCGAAACGTGTAAAAGAAGGGACTGTAATTTCTTTTGGCGAAGGGAAATTAAAAGCAACTTGCACAGGAACTGCAGATCAAGGTGGACGTCAGCTTGAATTTTCATATGACGGCATCTTCTATGAAATTTTAGATGAACTTGGGGAAATGCCACTTCCTCCATATATTAAAGAGACACTGGAAGATCGCGATCGCTATCAAACAGTATATGCGAAAGAAATCGGTTCAGCAGCAGCGCCGACGGCTGGACTTCACTTTACAGAAGAGTTACTCGAGAAATTGAAGCAAAAAGGCGTCGGGTTAGCGTTCATTACACTTCATGTAGGGCTTGGAACATTTAGACCAGTTTCTGCTGATACGATTGAAGAACACCATATGCACGCAGAATATTACCATATGTCTGAAGAGACAGCGGCACTATTAAATCGTGTGAAAGAGAATGGTGGACGTATTATTACGGTAGGTACGACATCAACTCGTACGTTAGAAACAATTGCGACAGATCATGAAGGCAAGCTTTGTGCTGCTTCTGGCTGGACAGATATTTTTATGTACCCAGGTTATGAATTTAAAGCAATTGATGGTTTAATTACAAACTTCCATTTGCCGAAATCAACATTGATTATGCTTGTAAGTGCATTTTCAAATAGAGATAATGTACTTCATGCTTATAATGAAGCAGTAAAAGAAAAATATCGTTTCTTTAGCTTTGGTGATGCGATGTTCGTTGCATCTCACGCCAAAATGAGAAACAAATAAAAGGAGTAAATTATGACAGCAATTCGTTATGAATTTATTAAAACTTGTAAACAAACGGGTGCGCGTTTAGGCCGAGTACATACGCCGCATGGTTCATTTGATACACCAACATTTATGCCAGTTGGTACACTTGCAACAGTTAAAACGATGTCACCAGAAGAATTAAAGGCAATGGATTCGGGCATTATTTTAAGTAATACGTATCATTTATGGCTACGTCCAGGCCACGAAATTATTCGTGAAGCAGGTGGCCTGCATAAGTTTATGAACTGGGATCGTGCAATCTTAACGGATTCAGGTGGATTCCAAGTATTTAGTTTAAGTGATTTCCGACGCATTGAAGAGGAAGGTGTTCATTTCCGCAATCACTTAAATGGAGATAAATTATTCTTATCTCCAGAAAAAGCGATGGAAATCCAAAATGCATTAGGTTCAGATATCATGATGGCATTTGATGAGTGTCCACCATTCCCTGCTACTTTTGAATACATGAAGAAGTCTGTAGAGCGTACGAGCCGCTGGGCAGAGCGTTGCCTAAAGGCGCATGAGCGTCCACAAGATCAAGGTTTATTCGGTATTGTACAGGGCGGAGAGTTTGAAGAACTTCGTCGTCAAAGTGCGAAAGATCTTGTTTCAATGGACTTCCCTGGCTATGCTATAGGCGGTCTATCTGTTGGTGAACCGAAGGATATTATGAATCGTGTTCTTGAGTTTACAACACCACTTCTTCCAGATAATAAACCACGTTACTTAATGGGAGTAGGTTCTCCTGACTCGTTAATTGATGGTGCAATTCGCGGTGTTGATATGTTTGACTGTGTACTTCCAACTCGTATCGCTCGAAATGGTACATGTATGACAAGTGAAGGCCGTCTAGTTGTAAAAAATGCGAAATTTGCTAGAGACTTCGGTCCGCTTGATCCAAACTGTGATTGTTACACATGTAAAAATTACTCTCGTGCGTACATTCGTCACTTAATGAAATGTGATGAAACGTTCGGAATTCGTTTAACGTCTTATCACAACCTTCATTTTCTGTTAAACTTAATGGAGCAGGTGAGACAAGCTATTCGTGAAGACCGTCTTGGCGATTTCCGCGAAGAGTTCTTTGAACAGTATGGCTTTAATAAACCGAATGCTAAAAACTTCTAATACATAATTTAAAAGGAGGAACACAAGATGAATCCAGGTATGATGAATATCGTTATGATTGTTGCGATGTTTGCGATTTTTTATTTCTTATTAATTCGCCCGCAGCAAAAGCGTCAAAAAGCAGTTGCTCAAATGCAAAATGAAATCAAAAAAGGTGATGCTATCGTAACAATCGGTGGCTTACACGGTACAATCGAATCAGTAGATGAAACTTCAATCGTTGTTAAATCTGGTGGTTCACACTTAACTTTCGATCGCAATGCGATTCGTGAAGTTGTGAAAAACTAATGAGGAAGGCCCTGCATGAAATGTGCAGGGCCTTTTTTTAGTTATTTTGCTTTGACATATTTACACCGAAAATACCACCGAGTGTACTCGCACCCATTAATGCTAATTGGTAGAGTAACTGTGAGTTCGATAAAGTTTGAGAGAAGCCTAAATAGTTAACGAGAAAGACGAGAAGAGCGAATGTAAGGCCTGTTGTGAAACCTACTAGCCAACCTTTTCCTTGTGCCTTTTTACCAGCAATAAATCCAGACATAAGCATAGATAGAAGGGCTATTATAAAAATAGTAATTACTAATGTCCCTTCATTAATATTCGTAAATTTTAATAAAAGAGCCATGATCATACTTGTAATAGATGCGAGGATTAATAGGGTAATAATACCGAAGCCGATTGCGCTCGATAATTTTTTTGTGCCATCCATTATGCATTCCCCCTTTTTAATACAAGCATATTTTCATTTTGTTTAAGTTAGACTAGTTTCTTTTTTGTAGGGGATCCTATAAGTAAAAAAAGGGGATGTAGAAATGGAATGGGTATCAATAATCGGACGAACAATGCTTTTGTATACAATCATTTTAATTATTTTTCGTCTTATGGGTAAACGTGAAATTGGAGAACTAAGTGTATTAGATTTAGTTGTATTCATTATGCTTGGTGAAATGGCTGTAGTGGCAATTGAAAATACAGATAAATCACTTTGGCATCAATTAGTTCCAATGACTTTTCTTATGTGTATACAAATCATTTTGTCGGTCATTTCTTTAAAGTTTCAGCGTTTTCGGCATTTAATAGAAGGGGAGCCTGCGATTCTTGTGAATGCAGGTAAAATTGATGAAAAAAAGATGCGGAAGCAGCGATATAACATAGATGATCTATTGATGCAACTACGTGAGCAAGGAATCGGAGATGTGCGTGATGTGGAATACGCTATTTTAGAACCATCTGGAAAGTTATCTGTCTTTCAAAAACAAAAAAGTAAAAAGAGCAAAAATGATACACCAATTTTTACACTCCCACTAATTATTGATGGAGAAATTCAATACAGTCATTTGCAAATGATCGAGCATACAGATGGATGGCTCGTTGAGAAATTGAATAACTTAGGTTATAAAGATGTGAAACAGATTGTATATTGTAGTTTTCAAAATGGACAATTTTTTGTTGATTTGAAAGAAAAGTAGAGGCTTACCATTTTGAATGGCAAGCCCGCTTACTTCAAAAATGAAAGTTTCCGAATGATAGGGAGACGACTTAATTCTTCTTTTCGAATGAGTTTGAAAACGAAGAGGAGAACGATATAAACGATTGTTGTTAAAGTGATTTCCCATAATGTTTGTATGCCAAGTGAATGAGAAAAAACGATATACTTATGAAGATAAAAACCGAAGGTACCAGCAATCCCGATAGCAATTCCGCCGAAAATATAGTCTTTTGCATAAATGGTAAATGCAATTTTCTTTAAAACAGTGGCGTAGTGAAGGAATGTTACGGTTACTATATTTGCTGCGATGGCGAGGGCAACCCCCATCATTTGGAACTCTGGGCGTGAAGCGAGTGCAAAGATAACGATTAATTTTACGATAGCGCCAATAAATGTGTTCATCATAGCAGCGCGTGCTAAGTTTAAAGCTTGCAACACAGATGTAAGGGGACTTTGAAAATAATGAAATAAAAAGCAAGGTGCAAGAAGCTGGATAAATGCGGCCGCGTTGTCTGATCCGTACATGAGAGTTAAAACTGGAGAAGCAAATACATATAATATAACGACTGACCATCCGCCGGTTATTAAGGAAATTCGAAGTGCTTGTTGTAATCGGTGTTCTACTAATTTGTGTTGTCTCTTTGCCATTGCCTCGCTAATTGATGGGACGAGTGCTGTAGAAAGAGCATATGTAATAAAGGCTGGCAGTGATAGAAGCGGGAACGCATATCCGTTTAATATACCGTATTGCTGAGTTGCGACAGAAGCAGCAACGCCGGCGATCGCTAAGCTTTGCATAACGACGATAGGTTCAAAGAAATAAGAAACGGAACCAATTAAACGGCTTCCTGTAGTTGGTAAAGCAATGTCCATAAGGGAATAAAATGTATTTTTGCTCTCCTTTACAGTAGTGAAAAATCCAGAGCGTATAGATAAATGTTTTTCGCGTTGGAATAAAGTAAGTAAAAATAATAAAGATGCAACTTCACCAAGAACAGCTGATAGCATGGCACCGGCTGCAGCATATTCTACGCCGTAAGGTAAAAATAACTGAATGCATACAGCGATAATTGTAATGCGGACAACTTGTTCTATGACTTGAGCGTAAGCGCTCGGCTTCATGTTTTGTTTCCCTTGGAAATAACCACGTAAAACGGAAGAAACTGCAATAACAGGGACGACAGGTAAAATAGCCATTAATGGATAGTAAGTTCTTTCATCTGTTAATAATGTTTTTGCTAAAATAGGTGTGAGTAGCATAATCCCAATTGTTAAAATGATACTAATAATGGATGTAACGGCTAGCGAGACAGTTAATATTTTTTTAACTTTTTGTTTATCGTTCACTGCTTCCGCTTCTGCTACAAATTTTGCGATTGCAACAGGAAGACCAATTTGTGTTAATGTAATTGCTAAAATGAAGGTGGGGACAGCCATCATATAAAGGCCAACGCCTTCTTCGCCTAAAATACGTGCCATTACAATGCGGTTAATAAATCCAAGGATTTTTGTAATAAAGCCAGCTATCATTAAAATAAATGCACCTTTTAAAAAGCTTTGTCTCGTCATACTCTTCTCCTACCTTCTCAAAATCAATGGAATGATTTACAATAATTTATATGCACGTATGAGACAAGAATGACAAGCATTTAAGAGAGTGAAGTATGAATGGTACTCTTGAAAGAAGTTATTGCTGTCCATTAGAGCGGGATTAAAAGCGACTTTTCGTGCTGAAATAAGAAGGAGATGTTTATATATGTTGGATAAAGAGGCTTTGGTAGAATCATACCGCGGACAGTTACAAGTCGTTTTAGAAAGTAAAGTAGAAGAGTTTCAGTTGTTCGGTTACGACCGAGTGACAGATAATGATATTTGGAAGTTTCTCAAGGCGAAAAAGTGGAAAAAGATAGACAGTGATGTTAGGTTATATGAATTAGTAAATGATGTATTAAGAGTAAGTACTAATGAATATATGAATTATTTAACTGTTGAAGCATATCAAGCGCCACTTTGGTCGTTTGATGAATATGAAAATAAATAACCGACTGTAATTGGTTTGTTCTTCCTTTTGCAGTATAATGATAGGTATTGATAAAGAGGAATTAATTATGTCTAAGATTATATATAAAGGAGGTAGTGAAGAGGAAAAATAAATAATGAAAGTGTAGGTATTGTGAAAAGCTTACCGACACAGCTAGTGATGAACTAGCGAAAATACATGTATTTTATAGAAAGTAAGTCTACTAACTAGGCGTATGCACACATGCAAAAATGAATCGTAAGAGATTTATTGAAAGTGTTAGTAGCAGAAAGAGGGTACATATGGCAAAGCGTGGTACAAGAATTGCCGCCTTTTTCCTCATCGTTTTATTAATTGGTGGAGTAATTGGTGCGGCAGGAAAAGACATAGCAAAAGGAATTAGTCTAGGACTAGACCTTCGCGGTGGTTTTGAAATTCTGTATGAAGTAAAACCAGCCAAAAAAGGTGATAAAATCGATCGTGATGCACTTGTAAGTACAGTAGGTGCTCTTGAAAATCGTGTCAATGTTCTTGGTGTAAGTGAGCCGAACATTCAAATCGAAGGGGAAGATCGAATTCGTGTACAGCTTGCTGGTGTACAAGATCAGCAAAAAGCACGTGAAATGTTATCAACACAAGCGAAATTAACATTCCGTGATGTGGATGATAACCTTCTTATGGACGGAACGGATTTAAAAGGCGGCGGAGCGAAGCAAACATTTGATGAGCAAGGCCGTGCGAGCGTAGGTCTTACACTAAAAAGCGCTGAAAAATTCCGTGAAGTAACTGAAAAGATTTCAAAAATGCCACCACCAACGAATTTAATGGTAATTTGGCTTGATTTTGAAGAAGGAAAAGATTCGTATAAAGCAGAAGCTGCAAAACCGAATCCGAAGTTTTTATCAGCAGCAACAGTAAGCCAAGTATTTAACCAAGCTGAAGTATCTATCGTAGGTGGAAACTTTACAGTTGAAAGTGCGAAAGAACTCTCATCTTTATTAAATGCAGGTGCACTTCCTGTTGATTTAAAAGAAATGTATTCAACATCTGTTGGAGCGAAATTTGGTCAACAAGCATTAGAGCAAACGATTTTCGCTAGTGCAATTGGTATTGCTATGATCTTCTTATTCATGCTTGTATTCTACCGTCTACCAGGACTTGTAGCGGTTATTATGTTAGGTTTATACATTTTCGTTACACTGCTTGTCTTTAACTGGATGCATGCAGTTCTTACATTACCAGGTATTGCGGCATTAGTGCTCGGGGTTGGTATCGCAGTTGATGCGAATATCATTACGTACGAGAGATTGAAGGAAGAGCTTAAAATTGGTAAGTCGATGATGTCAGCATTCCGTGCTGGTAACCATCGCTCGTTATCGACAATTTTAGATGCGAACGTTACAACAATTGCAGCAGCTGGTGTATTATTCGCTTACGGTAATAGCTCTGTAAAAGGATTCGCAACAAGTTTAATCGTAAGTATTTTAGTTGGTTTCATTACGAATGTATTCGGTACTCGTTTCTTACTAGGTTTACTTGTAAAGAGCCGTTACTTTGATAAGAAACTATCTTACTTTGGTGTTAAGGAAAAGGATATTATTCCATTAACAAAAGGTGTAGTACATCCACCGACGAGATTTGATCGTATTAACTTTGTAAATATTGGTCATAAATTTTTCTTATTCTCAATTGTAGTTGTAATTGCTGGGGCAATTATATTACCGATTTTCAAAATGAATCTTGGTATTGACTTTGCAAGTGGTACACGTATCGACTTGCAATCAAAACAAGCAACTACTGTTTCTAATGTTCATAAAGATTTGAAAGAATTGAACATCGATGTGAAGGAAGAAGATATTGTACCGACCGGAGATGACAATAAAGGTTTCGCAGTTCGTACATTAGGTGTTCTATCAAAAGATGAAATTGCGAAAACAAAAACATTCTTCCATGATAAATATGGTACGGAGCCAAACGTAAGTACAGTTTCGCCGACAATCGGTAAAGAGATTGCACGAAATGCATTTATCGCAGTATTAATTGCTTCTGCAGTAATCGTTTTATACGTAAGTATTCGTTTCCGTCTTACGTACGCAGTATCTGCAGTAATCGCATTATTACATGATGCGTTCGTTATGATGGTTGTGTTTAGTCTTTTCCAGATAGAGGTAGATTTAACATTTATCGCTGCGGTATTAACGATTATTGGTTACTCTATCAATGACTCAATCGTTACGTTTGATAGAAACCGTGAGTTATACAAACAGAAAAAACGAGTTCGCGACATAAAAGACCTAGAAGAAATCGTAAACTCAAGTATTCGTCAAACAATTGGTCGTTCAATTAATACAGTGTTAACAGTGTTATTCCCAGTAATCGCACTACTTATTTTTGGTAGTGAATCACTGCGTAACTTCTCACTTGCACTATTAATTGGATTAGTTGTAGGTACGTACTCTTCTATTTTCGTTGCTTCTCAAATTTGGTTAATGCTTGAAAACCGTCGTTTGAAAAGGGGAAAAAACAAGAAGAAGGTTGAGAAAGAAGTATCTGAACCGCAAGTATAAAAAGGTGATGTCTCTTTACGAGGCATCTCTTTTTTCGTTTGTGGATAGAATAAAGTAGCAAGTTTTATGAATAATGAATTGTAGAGGAGCTGGAAGGAAGTGGTGATTCTATCGTTGTTTTTTGTTAAAATAAAAGGATAGGTTAAGAAAAGAAGGGATTTTAATTATGGAAAAAGATGAACGTTTTAAACAGGCCGAGTTTGGTGCTATTGTCGGAATCGTTGGTAATATTATATTAGCGATTGTAAAAGCGGTAATTGGTTATATTGGAAACAGTAAGGCACTTTTAGCGGATGCGGTGCATTCTGGATCAGATGTAATTGGCTCGTTAGCTGTACTTTTTGGATTACGAGCGGCAAAGCAACCGCCTGATGAAGATCACCCATATGGTCATGGTAAAGCGGAATCGATTTCAGCGATTATTGTTGCGGTATTATTATTTATTGTTGGACTAGAGATAGCGATTTCGTCTATAAAAGCTTTTTCACAAGATTTAGAACCACCAAAAGGAATTACGATTTTTGCAGTTATTCTTTCGATTGTAGTGAAAGAAGGGATGTTTCAGTATAAATATCGATTAGGGAAGAGGATAAATAGTGATGCAATTATTGCAAATGCATATGAACATCGTTCGGATGTGTTTTCTTCAATTGCAGCTTTAATCGGCATTTGTGCAGCTATTATCGGCGGTAAGTTAGGCATAGATTGGCTTGTATATGCCGATCCAATTGCGGGATTATTTGTTTCAATTCTCGTTGCTAAGATGGCGTGGAGTATTGGAGCAGAAGCTATTCATGCAACGCTCGATCATGTTCTGCATGAAGAAGATGCTGTTCCGCTTAGGGAGGCAGTTTTTCAAGTGGAAGGTGTGAAGAAAATCGGCTCTTTATATGCAAGGGAACATGGCCACTATGTTATTGTTGATATTAAAGTATCTGTAGATCCATATATCACTGTAGAAGAAGGTCACCGCATCGGAAAACATGTAAAAGAAAAACTTATGAAACAAGATAACGTACAAAATGTTTTTGTACATATTAATCCGTATTCTCCAAATTAAACATAACGGATATTTAATTATATAGATATGGAATCGTAGTTTGCATTATATTGTCACCCCTTAATCTGTCTTGTATAATGGATAGGTTAAGGGGTGATTTCGTGTTACAACCGAAGACGCGTTGGAAAGAAAAAGAATATAATGAGGAACTAGTGAGTGAATTAGCAAATAAATTGCAACTATCACCTCTTGTGACTTCATTATTTCTCGGCAGAGGCTTAAATACAGAAGATAAGATTGTAGACTTTTTAAATACAGCAGATCAAGAATTTCATGATCCATTTTTACTTGAAGGAATGGATCGGACTGTAGAACGTGTGAAAAAAGCCATTGAAAATGGAGAACAAATATTAATATTTGGTGATTATGATGCGGACGGAGTAAGTAGTACGACTGTATTATATCTTGCTCTCAAAGAATTAGGTGCAGAAGTAGAGTTTTATATTCCAAATCGTTTTACTGAAGGCTATGGGCCAAATGAAGAAGCGTTTCGTTGGGCGCACAGTGCAGGGTTCTCACTAATTATTACTGTCGATACTGGTATCGCAGCGGTACATGAAGCGAAGGTAGCGAAGGAACTTGGGATAGATCTTATTATTACAGATCATCATGAGCCGCCACCAGAGTTACCAGAGGCACTTGCGATTATTCATCCGAAATTAGAAGGCGGTGTTTATCCGTTTCATTATTTAGCGGGTGTTGGTGTTGCATTTAAAGTTGCACATGCACTTTTGGGCCGTGTACCAGAGCATTTATTAGAAATTGCAGTAATCGGTACGGTAGCCGATTTAGTATCGCTTCACGGTGAAAATAGATTGTTAGTACAGCGTGGACTGAAGCATATGCGAATGACTCGAAATATCGGTTTAAAGGCGTTATTTAAAGTTGCTAACGTTTCGCAAAGCGAAATTACAGAAGAAAGCATCGGATTCTCACTCGCACCTCGTATTAATGCAGTTGGTCGTTTGGAAGATGCAACACCTGCTGTACACCTTTTATTATCAGAAGATCCAGAGGAAGCGAAAGAGCTAGCTGAAGAAATTGATGAGCTGAACACACTTCGAAAAGATATTGTAAAGCAAATTACAGAAGAAGCTATCGCTGAAGTCGAAAATAATTTCCCGCCAGAAGAAAATAAAGTATTAGTCCTTGCAAAAGAAGGTTGGAATCCAGGGGTAATTGGGATTGTCGCTTCTAAGTTAGTTGAACGTTTTTATCGTCCGACGATTGTATTAAGCATTGATCCTCATAAAGAAACAGCAAAGGGATCGGCTCGTAGTATTGCAGGATTTGATTTGTTTGCAAACCTTTCAGATTGCCGTGAATTGTTACCGCATTTCGGAGGTCATCCGATGGCGGCGGGAATGACGCTTAATATGAATGATGTGGATGAATTAAGACGCAGGTTAAATGAGCAAGCAGATGTAATTTTAACAGAAGAAGATTTTATTCCGATTACAGCAGTGGATGCATTTTGTAAAGTAGAGGATGTAACGCTTGCCGCGATTGAGGAGATGCAAAAGTTAGCGCCATTTGGCGTAGGAAATCCGAAACCGCGTATTGCGGTGAAAGATGCTGACTTAGAAAGTATCCGTGCAATTGGATCTGATGGATCTCATTTGAAAATGGCTCTTCGTGAGGGACAAGCAACACTGGATACAATTGGATTTGGATTTGGTGCTTATGCGAAAGAAATCTCTCCAGTTGCGAAGGTTTCTGTAGTAGGAGAAGCGTCCATTAATGAATGGAATAACTTTAAAAAGCCGCAATTAATGGTACAAGATATTGCTGTAGAGGCATGGCAATTATTTGACTGGCGTAGTATGCGTAATGTAGAAGCAAATTTAGCAGAACTTCCGAAAGAAAAAATAACCATGGTGTATTTTTCTGAAGAAGTATTGAATAAGTTTTCTTTAGAAGGCTATAAAGAACAGCTCGTGCATGCATCAGAGGTAACACATTTAGATGATCGATACATTGTGTTACTCGATTTGCCGAAAGGAACAGATGAATTGCGTGATTTATTTAAAGTAGGATTTCCATCTCGAATTTACACGCTATTTTATCAAGAGAACAATCATTTATTTAGTACAGTCCCAACGAGGGAACACTTTAAATGGTACTATTCTTTCTTGAACCAAAAAACACCATTTTCTTTAAAGCAATATGGGGAACAACTGTGTCGTCATAAAGGTTGGTCAAAAGATACAGTAAATTTCATGACACAGGTGTTTTTTGAGTTAGAATTTGTTACAATAAAAGACGGTGTCATTTTTATGGCAGACAAAAAACAAAAGCGTGATTTAATTGAATCGAACACATATCGTGAGAAAATGAACCACTTACAATTAGAGAAAGAATTGGTTTATAGCACATATCAGCAACTATATACATGGTTTGAAACGATTCGTAATCATAAATAAGTAGAACAGTTAGGGTAAAGGATTTGTATTTACAAACCTTTTATATCTGAGGAGGATTCAGAAATATGGATTTCAAGCAACATATCGCAATTGTACCAGACTATCCGAAAGAAGGTATTGTGTTTAAAGACATTACACCTTTAATGAACGACGGAAAAGCGTATAAAGCAGCAACAGATGCAATCGTTGAGTATGCAAATAAAAGAGACATTGATGTTGTAGTAGGACCAGAAGCGCGTGGTTTTATTATCGGTTGCCCAGTTTCTTATGCATTAGAAGTAGGTTTCGCACCAGTTCGTAAATTAGGGAAATTACCACGTGAAGTAATTACAGTTGACTACGGTAAAGAGTATGGAACGGATGTTTTAACAATCCATAAAGATGCAATTAAGCCAGGTCAACGTGTATTAATTACAGATGACCTATTAGCTACAGGTGGAACAATCGAAGCGACAATTAAACTAGTTGAAGAACTTGGTGGAGTTGTAGCAGGAATTGCATTCTTAGTAGAGCTTACTTACTTAGATGGTCGTAAAATGTTAGATGGTTACGATGTATTAGTATTAGAAAAATACTAATCATTATATAGGTGAAACTACGGTGATAAAAAAGTACCCGTGAATCTCTTGGAGAGGAGCGGGTACTTTTGTATAATTGCACAAAAAAACATGGTGAAATGTCAGTAAAATCTTTTCCTTTTCACAATTCACAATCATTGGGTTATAATGATAGAATATAAATTATTCTATTCAATAAAGACAAAGTCAATTTTCAATAAAAGGTGATTCGATGGCAAATGAGCAAGTACTAACAGCTGAACAGGTACTCGAGAAAGCAAGTCAATATTTAGCGGATGAAGATATTGAGCTAGTGGCACGTGCCTATGAATATGCGCGTGATGCACATAGCGAACAATATAGAAAATCGGGTGAACCATATATTATTCACCCAATTCAAGTTGCAGGTATTTTAGTTGATTTACACATGGATCCGGCTACAGTATCGGCAGGTTTCTTGCATGATGTAGTGGAAGATACAGAAATTACATTAGAAGATATTGAACGAGAATTTAATAAAGAAATCGCTATGCTTGTTGATGGTGTTACAAAGCTTGGAAAGATTAAATATAAATCCCATGAGCAGCAACAAGCAGAAAACCATCGCAAAATGTTTATCGCAATGGCTCAAGATATTCGAGTTATTTTAATTAAACTAGCTGATCGTCTTCATAACATGCGTACATTGAAACATTTGCCTCAAGAGAAGCAGCGTCGCATTGCGAATGAAACGTTAGAAATTTTTGCACCTTTAGCACATAGACTCGGAATTAGTACTATTAAATGGGAGTTAGAGGATACGTCACTTCGCTATTTAAACCCGCAGCAATATTATCGTATTGTAAATTTAATGAAGCGTAAACGTGCAGAGCGTGAAGAATATTTAGATGAAGTAATGACTGGTATTCGTGAGAAATTAAAAGAGGTTTCAATTCAACCTGAGATTTCTGGAAGACCAAAACATATTTACAGTATTTATCGTAAAATGGCATTGCAAAATAAACAGTTCAATGAAATTTACGATTTATTAGCTGTACGTGTCGTTGTAAATAGTATTAAAGATTGTTACGCGGTGCTTGGAATTATTCATACGTGCTGGAAGCCAATGCCAGGTCGTTTTAAAGATTATATTGCAATGCCGAAAGCAAATCTATATCAATCTCTTCATACAACTGTAATTGGACCGAAAGGTGATCCGCTAGAAGTGCAAATTCGTACGAAAGAAATGCACGAAATTGCAGAATTCGGTATCGCGGCACACTGGGCGTATAAAGAAGGGAAAACAGCAGAAACAACTGGTACATTAGAGAAGAAACTAACTTGGTTCCGTCAAATATTAGAATGGCAAAATGAAGCTTCTAATGCAGAAGAGTTTATGGAATCATTAAAAATTGATTTGTTCTCTGACATGGTATTCGTCTTCACACCGAAAGGCGATGTAATGGAATTACCACTTGGATCTGTTCCAATTGACTTTTCGTATCGTGTCCATTCAGAGATCGGGAATAAAACAATTGGTGCAAAAGTAAATGGGAAAATGGTGACCCTTGATTATAAATTAAAAACGGGTGACATCATTGAAATTTTAACATCGAAACATTCGTATGGCCCGAGTCAAGATTGGGTAAAACTTGCTCAAACATCTCATGCGAAAAATAAAATACGTCAATTCTTTAAGAAGCAACGTAGAGATGAAAATATTGAAAAAGGCCGTGAGCTTGTTGAAAAAGAAGTGCGTGGCTTAGAGTATGAGATGAAAGAAGTATTAGCGCTTGATAATTTAAAACGTGTTGCTGAGAAATTTAACTTTGCAAATGAAGAAGATATGTTTGCAGCAGTTGGATACAACGGAATTACAGCTGCACAAATTGTTACGCGACTAACGGACAAGTTCCGTAAACAACGTGAAGAAGAAGAAATCGTTGAAGTTAAAGAAGTTCGTAAACCGATGAAAATTCGAAAATGGGATTCTGGTGTAAAGGTAAGTGGTGCAGATAATTTGTTAATTCGTTTATCAAAATGCTGTAACCCAGTTCCGGGTGATGATATTGTTGGGTATATTACGAAAGGTCGAGGCGTATCAATTCACCGCCGTGATTGTGTAAATGTGCATACAGAAGAAGCGGTAGAGCGTTTACTAGAAGTAGATTGGGAAGGTAGCCCTGAAAAAGAAATTGAATACAATGTTGATATTGAAATTTCAGGCTATGATCGTCGTGGTTTATTGAATGAAGTATTACAAGCTGTTACAGAAACGAAGACGTATATCTCAGCTGTTTCTGGTAGAAGTGACCGTAATAAGATGGCGACGATTAATATGTCGATTTCTATTCGAAACTTACAACACTTGAAAAAAGTAGTGGAGCGCATTAAACGTGTTCCAGAAATTTATGCTGTACGACGCATGATGCATTAATAGGGAGTGTAGAAAAGATGAGAGTTGTTTTGCAACGATCAAAGGAAGCGTCTGTCACAGTAGATGGTGAGATTGTAGGACAAATTCCATTCGGTTTAACATTACTAGTTGGCATTACGCATGAAGATACAGAAAAAGATGCAACTTATATTGCAGAAAAAATTGCAAACCTACGTATTTTTGAAGATGAGAGCGGAAAGATGAACCACTCTGTACTTGATGTAGAAGGACAAGTTCTATCTATTTCGCAATTTACATTATACGGAGATTGCCGCAAGGGAAGACGGCCAAACTTTATGGATGCTGCGAAACCTGAATACGCAGAGCGTTTATACGATTTCTTTAATGAAGAAGTTCGTAAGCAAGGATTACATGTAGAAACAGGGAAGTTCGGAGCAATGATGGAAGTTTCTTTAATCAATGATGGTCCGGTGACCTTAATTGTAGAAAGTAAATAGTGTTGCCGGGGAAGAGAGGATTATATGATCCTCTCTTTTTTATACTTTGTTGTATGTTTTGTTCATTTATCATAGGATTAATTTGAAGGTAATAAAAGGAAAAGAAGGTGTAGCATGCTTCAAGAATTCAATATAGCTTTACGTTTTATGCTAGAGTTATGTGTTCTTGGGATTGTTGGGTACTGGGGATTTCGAGTAGGAACAATAACGGCTATAAAAATTACACTTGCGATTATTCTTCCGATTATTGTTGCTGTCATATGGGCGTTATTTGGAGCACCACATGCAGAATGGGAAGTACAAGGTATATTGCATGCACTGTTAGAAATTATCGTGTTTGGAATAGGTGTTGCAGCGTTGTATCATTTGAAGCATCCTATGCTGGCGAGCGGACTGGCTATTATTATTGTTGTAAATCGAATATTAATGTTTATTTGGAATCAATAGCTCGGGTCATTAAGTATATAGTATAATGTGAAAAATGGTAAAAGTATTTGAATGTATGTGTGGAAAGGGGAGAGAGTATATGAATTGGTCAATCTTTAAAGATTTGAAGTTTTCATTGCGATTGAGCTTAGCTATTCTTTTACATGCATTAGGAGTTACTTTCGCAGTGTTAAGTTACAGTACTTGGGTAGTATTTGTAATTGCAGCAATGGTTGTAACATTATTTATGATTCAAAGAGCGGATTACTTATATAAGAGTAGTATGGAATAACGTTATTTGTTTGTACGTATAACTAACTCATCAATATGGAACAATAAAAAGTAAAACATCCATATTGAATGTGAGGGATATAGTATGCGTATGAATGAAAAAGGGCATTCTGTTACAAATGGTGCAAATCAACTGTTTAACGTGAATTTTCATGATTTTATTTCAAAAGAGCAAAACAATACTTCAATGGAACTTGCTTCTGAGTTCGGAATTTCTCTTCAAGATGTAAAGCGTCTAAAGAAGCAGATTGAACGCTCTTAGAGCACTTGACAATCCTACTCAACAAACGTATAGTAATTTTATATTTACATATGAATATAACCGTTGATAGAGAAGAGTAAATGAGACACACATGGAAAGAGAAGAAATGTCTTAGGCTGAAAACATTTCTACATGATGACTGATTGAATGACACTCTGTAGGTTTCAACTTGAACAGCGTATATGCTTAGTAGAGATGAACGCATATTTAAGCGTTATTAAAAAAGTGGAAGCATACGTGCTTCAATTAGGGTGGCACCACGGGTATAATACTCTCGTCCCTACTGTTTAAACAGTAGAGACGGGAGTTTTTTTATTTTTATTAAGATTAAAACAATTTGAGGAGGAACTGAATATGTCTATTCAAATCCCACGCGGAACGCAAGATATCCTTCCGGGTAGCGTTGAGTTATGGCAGTATATCGAAGGGCAAGCGCGCGACATTTGCCGTCGTTACAATTATAAAGAAATTCGTACACCAATTTTTGAGCACACAGAGCTATTTTTACGTGGTGTTGGTGATACGACAGATATCGTACAAAAAGAAATGTATTCATTCCAAGACCGTGGAGAGCGTAGTTTAACATTACGTCCAGAAGGTACTGCACCTGTTGTACGTTCTTACGTTGAAAACAAAATGTTCGGTGATGCAACGCAACCAACAAAATTATACTATATCGGCCAAATGTTCCGTTATGAAAGACCACAAGCAGGTCGCTATCGTCAATTCGTACAATTCGGTATTGAAGCAATTGGTAGTAACGATCCAGCAATTGATGCAGAAGTAATTGCACTTGCTGTAGAGTTTTACCGCGGTATGGGCTTGAAAAATATTAAAGTTGTATTAAATAGCTTAGGTGATGCAGCGAGTCGTCAAGCACACCGTGATGCGTTAATTGCTCACTTTGAGCCGCGCATCGGAGAATTCTGTTCTGATTGTCAATCTCGCTTAGAAAAAAACCCTCTTCGTATTTTAGACTGTAAGAAGGACCGTAATCATGAATTAATGAGCACGGCACCATCTATTACAGAATACTTAAACGAAGATTCAGCAGTATACTACGATAAAGTACAAGAACTACTAACGATGATGGATGTTCCATTTGAGAAAGATCCGAATTTAGTACGTGGTTTAGACTACTACCAACACACTGTTTTTGAAATTATGAGTGAGGCAGAAGGTTTCGGTGCTATCACAACATTAAGTGGCGGTGGCCGTTATAACGGACTTGTACAAGAAATCGGTGGACCGGAAATGCCAGGTATCGGTTTTGCGATGAGTATTGAGCGTTTAATTATGGCGCTGAAGGCTGAAAATATTGAGTTACCAATTGAACATAGTATTGATTGTTACGTTGTAGCACTTGGTGAAAAAGCGAAAGACCAAGCTGCGAAAATTGCGTTTGATCTTCGTAAAGCTGGACTAGCAGTTGAAAAAGATTATTTAGATCGCAAAATGAAAGCACAATTTAAATCTGCAGATCGTTTAAATGCGAAATACGTAGCTGTATTAGGGGAAGATGAGCTAGATAAAGGCATCATTAACTTAAAAGATATGGCAACAGGCGGACAAGAAGAAGTAGCGTTAGATGTATTTGCTTCATATGTAGCAGAGAAATTAATATAGGGGGAACTTAAAGTGGCTGAAAGAACACATGCATGCGGAAAAGTAACAGTAGAAGCGGTTGGACAAACAGTTCAATTAAAAGGTTGGGTACAAAAACGCCGTGATTTAGGTGGATTAATCTTTATCGACTTACGTGACCGTACAGGCATCGTACAAGTTGTATTTAATCCAGAAACATCAAAAGAAGCGTTAGAAGTAGCAGAAACGATTCGTAGCGAATACGTATTACACGTAGAAGGTACAGTTGTTGAACGTGGTGAAGGCGCAATTAATGATAATATGGCAACTGGTCGTATTGAAGTACAAGCATCGAAAGTAAACGTATTAAACGCAGCGAAAACAACGCCAATCATTATTGCTGATGATACAGATGCATCAGAAGATGTGCGTTTAAAATATCGTTACTTAGACTTACGTCGTCCTGCAATGTTCAACACATTCAAAATGCGTCATGACGTAACGAAAACAATTCGTAACTTCTTAGATACAGAAGAGTTCTTAGAAGTTGAAACACCAATTTTAACGAAGAGCACGCCAGAAGGAGCTCGCGACTATTTAGTACCAAGCCGTGTGCATGATGGTGAATTTTATGCATTACCTCAATCTCCGCAGCTATTTAAACAGCTTCTTATGGTCGGTGGATTTGAGCGTTACTATCAAGTAGCACGTTGTTTCCGTGACGAAGATTTACGTGCGGACCGTCAACCGGAATTCACGCAAATTGATATCGAGGCATCATTCTTAACACAAGATGAAATTTTAGAAATGATGGAGCGTATGATGACGAAAGTCATGAAGGATGCAAAAGGTGTAGAAGTTAGTGCACCATTCCCTCGTATGAAATATGCTGATGCAATGGCTCGCTTTGGTTCTGATAAGCCGGATACACGCTTTGAAATGGAACTAAAAGACCTATCTGAATTTGCAGTAGGTTGTGGATTTAAAGTATTTACAAGTGCTGTAGAAAACGGCGGACAAGTAAAAGCGATTAACGCAAAAGGTGCAGCGAGCAAATACTCTCGTAAAGACATCGATGCATTAACTGAATTCGCAAAAGTATACGGTGCAAAAGGTCTAGCTTGGCTTAAAGTTGAAGAAGACGGCTTAAAAGGACCGATTGCGAAATTCTTCGGTGAAGAAGATGCAAACGTGTTAATGAGTACATTAGAAGCGGATGCTGGTGACTTATTACTATTCGTAGCAGATAAGAAGAGCGTTGTTGCAGATAGTTTAGGTGCACTTCGTTTACGTTTAGGTAAAGAACTTGAGCTAATTGACGAAAGTAAATTTAACTTCCTATGGGTAACTGATTGGCCACTTCTTGAGTACGATGAAGATGCAGATCGTTACTTCGCAGCTCATCATCCATTCACAATGCCATTCCGTGAAGATGTTGAACTATTAGAAACAGCACCAGAAAAAGCACGTGCACAAGCATATGACCTTGTATTAAACGGTTATGAGCTTGGTGGTGGATCACTTCGTATTTACGAGCGTGACGTACAAGAAAAAATGTTCAAAGCACTTGGATTCTCACAAGAAGAAGCACAAGAACAATTCGGATTCTTATTAGAAGCATTCGAATACGGTACACCACCACATGGCGGAATCGCATTAGGTTTAGACCGTCTTGTTATGTTACTTGCAGGTCGTACGAACCTTCGTGATACAATTGCATTCCCGAAAACAGCAAGCGCAAGCTGCTTATTAACAGAAGCTCCAAGCCCAGTTGCAGAAGCACAGCTTGAAGAACTGAACTTGAAGTTGAACGTGAAAGAAGAGAAGTAAGAATAGAGTCTAGATGGTTATACTATAGCCGTCTAGACTTTTTTTATAGAGGAAGTTTTAAAAGTCCGGTTTAGATAACCGTCGCATTTCATCGTTACGTATGCTAGTCCGGTGCTCGAGTAGTATCCCCTACACTGTGCTCCTCCTAGCATAAGTGCTGCTCGGTTCTCTGAATCCTCCTTTTTAAACGTATATTGAAGAGGTTGTTTAAAAAGTCCGGTTTACATTATGTTTTCCTTGTTTGAAATATGTATTTTTAGGAATTCTATAACTTTTTCTATACAAATAGTCGGAAAAACGCTAGAATACATGGTAGACCATTTTTGTAATAGGAGTGTAGAGCTGAATGTTACATCAATTTTCACGTAATGAATTAGCCTTCGGAAAAGAAGGCCTTGAAATATTAAAAAATAGTACAGTCGGTATTTTAGGAATTGGCGGCGTAGGGTCATTTTCGGCAGAAGCGCTAGCACGTTCTGGCGTAGGACGTCTTGTATTAGTTGATAAAGACGTTGTAGATATTACAAACGTAAACCGTCAAATTCACGCGTTAGTATCTACTGTAGGACGTTCAAAAGTAGAATTAATGAAAGAGCGTATTGCGGACATTAATCCGGAATGTGAAGTAATTGGACTAGAGATGTTTTATACAGATGAAACATATGAAGAGTTCTTTAAACACGGTTTAGATTTCGTAGTAGATGCATCTGATACGATTACGTTCAAAATTCATTTAATTAAACAATGTTTACGTCGTAAAATTAAAATTATCTCATGTATGGGTGCGGCAAATAAAATGGACCCAACTCGTTTCCGTATTGCGGACATTTCAAAAACACATACAGATCCAATTGCGAAAGTAATTCGTACGAAGCTTCGTAAAGATGGTATTAAAAAAGGTGTAAAAGTTGTCTTCTCTGACGAAAACCCAATCGTAATTCGTGAGGAAGTACGTAAAGAAATCGTACCAGACGAAAATGCAAAAATTCGTAAAGCGAAATTACCACCTTCTTCAAATGCATTCGTACCATCTGTGGCAGGCTTAATTATGGCAAGTCACGTTGTACGTGAACGTATTAAAAACGTAGAAGTGAAGCGTGTAGGGCAAGAATAAAAAGGAAGCATATATCCGCCTAGGGTATATGCTTTTTGTATGTTTTAAAGAAATATTGATGTCGAATTGTTAATATAATTTCATTTACTGTGGTGCTGTTTCACCAAGGGGAAAATAAACAGGGATGTCACTAAGTTGAAAAAGTGACATCCCTGTTTTTAGTTTTCTGCAGAATATATAATATCTAAATTTCCATTTTGGTCGGTTTTGAAAATCGGAGCAATTTGCTCTTCTTGTTCTTCGACCGAAACAAGTTTTCGAGCACGATCCATAATTCTAACAAGCATTGCATAATCTTCTTCGATTGCTTGTTGTTTTTTTGTGAGAACAGCTAATTTTGCTTCAAGTTCATTATTCGTTTTTTGCAGGGAAGTGAGCTGATCTTGTAATACGTCATTTTCAGTTTGTAACTTTGCGAGTGAAGGGTTATTGTGCTCCAAGTTTTGCAAAAATGAGATGACATTTTGCATTGTAAGATCTTGTTTATTTGGGGCAATATCTTCTGAAAACTCGGCATCGATTACGAGCTGCCGAGTTTGTGTGAACTGCTCTTTTTCTATTTTAGCTTCCGAACGCTTTAATTCTTTACGTTGTTTTTTTGCAATTTGCACCGCATCTTCATAATATGGTCTTACTTCAGCATTCCATCTAAAGCCACAAGCTGCTGAAGTTCGGTTTAATGTATCACCAACTTCATCGAATGCTTTTATTTGTGTACTTCCGCTGCGAATATGTCGTAAAACAGTTTCTGCTAAAAGGAGATCGTCTTCTTTTGTCCATGCATCTTGACGTGTTTTCATAAGCGAAGCCTCCGTAATGGTGACGTTTTCGCTTATATTACCCTTTATTCTTCATTTTATGCGAACTTTGTAATCTTTCATAAACAGTAGAAAGTGCTTGTTCAAATTTCCCTGTCGTTTTCGGTTTGTAATATTGCTTGTTTTTAATTTTATCAGGTAAGTATTGTTGTTGTACCCACCCGTTTGGATGATCGTGTGGATATAAGTATCCGATGCCTCTTCCTAACGATTCGGCTCCTTTATAATGACTATCTTTTAAATGACTTGGAATATCGCCTGTTTGGCCATTACGTAAATCGTGTAGTGCGGCATCGAGTGCTTTATAGGCCGAATTTGATTTCGGTGATAGACAAAGTTCAATAACAGCATTTGCAAGTGGTATGCGTGCCTCTGGGAAGCCGACCCGTTCAGCTGATTCAATCGCTGCAAGTGTACGTTGTCCAGCTTGTGGGCTAGCAAGTCCGATATCTTCATATGCCATAATAAGCAGACGTCTACCGATGCTTTGTAAGTCACCAGCTTCAATAAGACGTGCTAAATAATGAAGTGCGGCGTTCACATCACTTCCACGTACTGATTTTTGAAAAGCAGATAAAACGTCATAGTGAGCATCGCCACCTTTGTCGTGAACGAAACTCTTTTTCTGTAAGCATTCTTCTGCGATTTCAAGTGTAATTTCCGCGGCTTTGTCGTCAGTTGTAAAGCTAGATAAAACAGCTAGTTCAAGTGCATTATAAGCTGAGCGCATATCTCCGCCTGACGCATTTGCAAAGTGATGTAATGCTTCATCCGTAACAGTTACATCATATTCCCCAAGCCCTTTTTCTTTATCTTCAAGCGCTCGTTTTAAGCCAATTAAAATATCATCTTCTGTTAATGCGTGTAATTCGAAGATTTGACAACGACTTCGAATAGCAGAATTGATAGCATGGAACGGATTGCTTGTCGTTGCACCAATTAAAGTAAGAAGTCCGCTTTCTAAATGGGGTAATAGAAAGTCTTGCTTTGCTTTGTCTAGCCTATGAACTTCATCCAAAATTAAAACGAGGTGCCGATGCATCTTCGCTTCTTGTACGACAACTTCCATATCTTTTTTATTATGAGTAACAGCGTTTAAGAGGCGAAACGGGGTTCCAGTGCTTCCTGCAATTGCGCTAGCGATTGATGTTTTTCCTGTGCCTGGAGGACCATATAAAATCATTGATTGAAAATGATTTGCTTGGACCATTCGCCATAAAATCTTGCCTTCACCAACTAAATGCTGTTGTCCGATAATTTCTTGAATATTTGTAGGGCGCATTCGATGTGCGAGTGGTTGTTTCATTTGACCCTCTCCCTTAATGTATAATCTCATTCTATCGTATCATTTTTTTTTTTATGAAATTTGAAATAGGATGCTGTTTTGTGGGAAAAATGAATATTAATATTTTCATTTTTCTTTCAATTGTAATAATTTCCGAGTTTTTCAATGTGATTTTATGTTATCATTTTGATACACAAGTTGAAATTTCTTATAATACTATATTATGCTATAATTTCATAGGATTTTAAATTGTGTTTTTTTATAAAGTGAAACTTTAATCAGTGGGGGTTTTGTTCATCCCCCACCTAACTTCTTTGCTCCAGCCGAATTTTGAGGTGGGAGTTTTACTGCCCGCAAATAGCGGGATAAATAAGATATAACCAATAGAAGTGAAAATTTGAAATGAGGTGCAAATAGATGAAGATTTCAACGAAAGGCCGCTACGGCTTAACAATTATGATCGACCTTGCAAAAAAGTTTGGTGAAGGCCCAATTTCATTAAAATCAATTGCGCAGGCACATGACCTATCTGAGCATTATTTAGAGCAATTAATTTCACCACTTCGTAACGCTCGTCTTGTAAAGAGTACGCGCGGGGCATATGGCGGATATGTATTATCTGATCAGCCAGTCAACATTACAGCTGGAGATGTAATCCGTGTACTAGAGGGTCCAATTAGTGTTGTAGAAATGATAGAAGAAGAAGAACCAGCACAACGCCAATTATGGATGCGTGTTCGTGATGCGGTGCAAGAAGTATTAGATAGTACAACTTTAGAAGATTTAGTACGTTATGAGGAAGAAAATCACGGGGGCTATATGTTTTACATTTAATTCCTTGTGAAACGATTTGGAAAGAAGGAGATTTAATGGAACGCATTTACTTAGATCATGCTGCGACATCTCCGACTCACCCAGAAGTGGTCGAAAAGATGATTCCATATATGACAGAAACATTTGGAAACCCGTCTAGTATTCACTTTTATGGGCGTCAAACGCGCCATGCGGTAGATGAGGCGAGACGTGTGTGTGCACGTAGCATTCACGCGAGTCCAAATGAAATTATATTCACGAGCGGTGGTACAGAAGCTGATAATTTAGCACTTATAGGTGTAGCGCGCGCGAATCGTCACAAAGGCAACCACATTATTACAACGCAAATTGAACATCATGCGATTTTGCATACGTGTGAATTGTTAGAGCGTGAAGGATTTGAAGTGACGTATTTACCTGTTGATGAAACAGGGCGTGTTCAAGTTTCTGACATACAAAAGGCACTAACGGAAGAGACGATTCTTGTATCTATTATGTTCGGGAATAATGAAGTAGGGACAATGCAACCAATTGCGGAAATAGGTAAGCTGTTAAAAGAACATCAAGCTTATTTCCACACAGATGCTGTACAAGCCTACGGTTTATTATCGATTGATGTGAAAGAATTTGGAATTGATTTATTATCAATTTCAGCTCACAAAATTAACGGACCAAAAGGTGTCGGGTTCCTATATGCTGGTGCAAATGTGAAGTTTGAACCGTTATTAATAGGCGGAGAGCAAGAAAGAAAACGCCGTGCTGGTACTGAAAATGTACCTAGTATTGCCGGACTTCAGCAAGCAATTTTGCTAGCTGAACAAACTCGTGAGCAAAAAAATGCCCAATATGAAGAGTTTAAAGATATAATGGTATCTGTCTTCAAAAATGAAGACATTACTTTCGAGGTAAACGGAAACTTGGAATATCGCTTACCACATGTGTTGAATGTAAGTTTTACAGGAATGAATATTGAACCATTTCTTGTAAACTTAGACTTAGCTGGCATTGCAGTATCAAGTGGTTCTGCTTGTACAGCTGGTTCGATTGATCCATCACATGTATTAGTGGCGATGTTCGGAAAAGACTCCGATCAAATACGTTCATCCGTACGCTTTAGTTTCGGTCTTGGAAATACGAAAGAGCAAATTGAAAAAGCGGCGTACGAAACAGTGAAAATCGTGAAGCGATTAACACAAAATTAGCATGGGAGGTGACATGATGAACAAACTACCTCACGAAACACGCGTTGTCATCGGGATGTCCGGTGGCGTCGATTCATCTGTAGCAGCTCTTTTATTAAAAGAGCAAGGTTATGATGTAATCGGAATTTTTATGAAAAACTGGGATGATACAGATGCAAATGGTGTCTGCACAGCAACAGAAGATTACAATGATGTAATTGAAGTGTGTAACCAAATCGGCATTCCGTATTATGCAGTAAACTTTGAAAAACAATACTGGGATAAAGTATTTACGTACTTTTTAGATGAGTACCGAGCTGGTCGTACACCAAACCCAGATGTAATGTGTAACAAAGAAATTAAATTTAAAGCATTTTTAGAGCATGCAATTGCACTTGGTGCTGATTATGTAGCAACAGGTCATTATGCACGCGTTGCTTATATGGACGGCGAATATAAAATGCTTCGCGGCGTTGATGACAATAAAGATCAAACATATTTCTTAAATCAATTAAGCCAAGAGCAACTATCAAAAACAATGTTCCCATTAGGTGAATTAAAGAAACCACAAATTCGCGAAATGGCGACAGAAGCTGGTTTAGCGACAGCGGCGAAGAAAGATAGTACTGGTATTTGCTTCATCGGTGAGCGTAACTTTAAAGATTTCTTAAGTAACTATTTACCGGCGCAACCAGGTGTGATGCAAACATTATCTGGTGAAGTGAAAGGGAAACATGATGGTTTAATGTACTATACAATTGGACAACGTCATGGCCTTGGTATTGGTGGTAATGGTGATCCATGGTTTGCTGTTGGGAAAAACTTGAAAGAAAACATTTTATATGTTGACCAAGGATTCCATAACGAACTTCTGTATGGTGATGAAGTTATTGCTACGAATGTAGGCTGGGTAAGTAATAAAGCGAAGGAAAAAGAATTTACGTGTACAGCGAAATTCCGTTATCGTCAAGCAGACAATAAAGTAACGGTTCAAATCGTTGATGAAAATACAGTTCGTATTCTTTGTGATGAGCCAATTCGTGCGATTACGCCAGGCCAAGCAGTTGTTTTCTATGATGGAGATGAGTGCTTAGGCGGCGCTACAATTGATGAAGTATATCACAGTGGTAAGAAATTAGATTATTTAGGATAACACGAGAAGCCTCTGCCGATTAGCGGTTAGAGGTTTCTTTTACATAAAGCGAATTTTTGTTCGCTTGGAAAATACATTCTTTGTTATAATTTGTTGTAGAGGTGAAGGATATGTCAAACAAACTTGAAACAGGTATTAAATATATGCAAGAAGGAAACTGGGAAGAAGCAGCTGAAAATTTCACAGAAGCAATCGAAGAAAATCCGAAAGATGCGCTTGGATACATTAACTTTGCGAATTTATTAGATGTATTAGGTGATAGTGAGCGAGCAATTTTATTTTATAAACGTGCAGTAGAATTAGATGGTAAATCTGCGGCTGCTTATTATGGATTAGGAAATGTATATTACGGTCAAGAGCAATTTGCAGAGGCAAAGGCTGTATTTGAACAAGCGATGCAAGCGGGATTACAATCAGCTGACGTAACATTTATGTTAGGTATCACACATGTACAACTTGGAAATGATCGTCTTGCACTTCCATTTTTACAAAGAGCAACTGAATTAGATGAAAATGATGTAGAAGCTGTTTTCCAATGCGGACTTTGCTTCGCGCGACTAGAACATATTCAAGAGGCAAAACCTTATTTTGAAAAGGTATTAGAAATGGATGAAGAGCATGCAGATGCGTATTATAATTTAGGTGTTGCGTACGTATTCGAAGAAAATAACGAGAAAGCTCTTACTTTATTTAAGAAAGCGACTGAAATTCAAGCAGACCACTTTTTAGCTGGTAATGGTATTCGTTTATTAGAGCAAGAGGCTGAATAAAGTGAAATTATAGTTTAATGCGCAGTTACCCCTCATCTAAAGATTGTGAAAGAGGTGGGGGATGTACTGCTCATTAAAGTGAAAAGAACTCGGAAAGGAGAGGAAATATGGGAAATCAACATGCAATGGATTTGTTTGAGGAAGAGAAAAAATTTATAAAAGCGCAAGTTCTTCATACCATTTTCCACAACGAAGAAAACCTCTATTCCGTTGTCAGTATGAAAGTCATTGAAACGAATGAAACATACGATGAAAAAAAAGTAATGATAAACGGTCATTTTCCCCGTATGCATGAAGATGAAGTGTTTACATTAACAGGTCACTTTAAAGACCACCCAAAGTATGGAAAACAATATTTAGTTGAAACGTTTAAAAAAGAACTGCCACAAACAAAAGCAGGTATGGTGCAATATTTAGCGAGCGATTTATTTAAAGGGATTGGAAAGCGTACAGCCGAAAAAATCGTGGACCATCTCGGTGAGCATGCGATTTCTAAAATTATGGATGATCCTGATGCGCTAAATGGTGTTGTAAACAAGCAAAAAGCGCAGGAAATATATGAGACGATTATTGAGCATCAAGGGCTCGAGAAAGTGATGAGTTTTTTAAATGGTTACGGTTTTGGAACAAAACTTTCTATTAAAATTTATCAGCAATATAAAGAGATGACATTAGAAGTGATTCGTAATAATCCGTATAAACTTATTGAAGAAGTGGACGGAATTGGATTTGGAAGAGCAGATGATATAGGGCGTGCAATCGGAATAACGGGCAATCACGACGACCGTGTACGTGCAGGGTGTTTTTATACGTTAGAGAATATTTCATTACAACTCGGTCACGTGTATATGGAAAAAGGTCAGCTTGTAAGAGAAACGATGTCACTTTTAAATAATCAAGAAGGCAGAGTGACTGAGGAAGATATTGTAGGCTGCGTTGAAATGATGCAAAGCGAAGGGAAAGTCATTATAGAAGAAGAGCGAGTGTATTTAGCTTCTTTATTCTATTCTGAGAAAGGCGTTGTAAAGTCAATTCGTCGTCTTATGAATCAAGAAGAAACCCCTGCATTCCCTGAAGCAGAAGTGTTAAAAACATTAGGAGAAATTGAAGAACAGCTAAAGGTGCAGTATGCGCCGCTTCAGCAAGAAGCAGTTCAAACTGCACTTCATAAGCCGATGATGCTATTAACAGGTGGACCAGGAACGGGGAAAACAACAGTTATTAAAGGGATTGTTGAAATGTATGCATCACTTCACGGAGTATCATTAAATCCGAATGAATATAGTGATGATAATCCATTTCCGATTTTATTAACGGCTCCAACTGGAAGAGCAGCGAAGCGAATGAGTGAATCGACGGGGCTTCCGGCGTGCACAATTCATCGTCTACTCGGTTGGACGCCAGAAGGGTCTTTCCAGCGTAATGAAACCGATCCAGTACAAGGAAAGTTACTCATTATTGATGAGTTTTCAATGGTTGACATTTGGCTTGCAAATCAGCTGTTTAAGTCGCTTCCGACAAATATTCAAGTTATCGTTGTAGGTGATGAAGATCAGTTGCCATCTGTAGGACCTGGACAAGTGCTAAAAGACTTATTGAATGCAGGTGCAGTTCCAACGGTCAAGCTTACAGAAATTTATCGTCAAGCGGAAGGGTCATCTGTTATTCAGCTTGCCCATGCGATAAAAGGTGGTGCGCTTCCGCCAGATTTAGCACAAAATAAAAAGGATCGTTCCTTTATTTCTTGTACAGGCGCTCAAATCGTTGAAGTTGTAAAAAAAGTATGTGAAAATGCCAAGACAAAAGGATTTAGCGCAAGAGATGTACAAGTGTTGGCACCTATGTACCGCGGACCAGCAGGTATTAATGTGTTAAATGAAGCTCTCCAAGAAGTGTTTAATCCGAAAAGGGAAAAAAGTAAAGAAATTGCCTACGGTGACGTTGTATACCGCAGAGGAGATAAAGTACTGCAACTCGTCAATCAGCCGGAAAGCCAAGTGTTTAATGGTGATATCGGAGAAATCGTTTCGGTGTTTTATGCGAAAGAAAACGTTGAGCAACAAGATATGATTATCGTTTCATTTGACGGGATTGAAGTAACGTATACAAAGCCAGATTTAAATCAAATTACACATGCATATTGCTGCTCGATTCATAAATCACAAGGTAGTGAATTTCCGATTGTTATTATGCCGATTGTAAAAAGCTATAACCGTATGTTACGTCGTAATTTAATTTACACGGGTATTACAAGGAGTAAGAAATTCCTTATTATTTGCGGGGAGGAAGCAGCTTTTCAATCCGGTGTAAATCGCCTTGATGATGCAATGCGTCAAACGACTTTAGCTGGTCGATTGCAAGAATCACAAGGCGAAGTGCAAATGGTGACGGTTAATGGTGAAGAAATGGATGTGGAAAACATTTCACCGTATGATTTCATGTAACAAGGTGAAATTATATAGTGAAACTTTCAAACGTATAACGTTGAAAGGCTCTAGCAATGTATAAATGAATGCAGTTTGGACATAATGGCGAATAGAATCTGGGAGACTGTAAGGAGATGAAAGCCATATGTTCAGTTGTCCAAATTGCAAAGGGAAAGACATCGGAAAAATAGGTGTCAACCAATTTTATTGCTGGAGTTGTTATATCGAATTATCGGTTTCAAAGGGGAAAATCCATACACATCAAGTAGAGGAAGATGGTTCATTAAGCTCTCTTGATGATTTATTTGATGATAATGAAAGAACGATCGGATAACGAAAAGGGGGATTTACTTTGAATCTACGCAATTCATTAATCGCATTAGGTGTTGGAGCTGCAGCATATCAATATGCTCGCAAACAAGATGTATTCTCAAAACGCAATGTAAAAAAAGCACGTAAGATGATTAAGTCTTATTTATAAGGCGTAAAAAACTCCCTTCATGATAAGGGAGTTTTTTTATGCGCTTGTATGCAAATATAAAAGTCCGATTTCAGAGAAGAGATAAGATAAACCGTAACATCCAACGCCAAGCATTCCATAATGCCATAAGTGCTTCGCTCTTTCTTTTCGCGAGGAACGAATAAAGAAGCCTTTCCAAATACCAAACCCGATACAAATCCATTCAAGAAGCATAAAAAGTGCGGATAATGCAAGCATAAATAAGATCATTATGAGCCCTCCTGATTATATTTTGACATTTTGTATTTTCAGGGGTGGTTGTCCTTATTATGTTAAATATATGTACGTCTTTAAAAAACAGTATGGTCTGTATAAAAAGATTTTAAAACTTTTGCACATAACCTAACCTATTTATTTTCAAAATAAAGGTGGAGGAGGTTTTTCGTGTGAAGAATCTTAAAATCATTTGGATATATCGTTTAGGATTATTGTTACTCGTTTTTCTTTGTTTGCTCGTCTTTTTGAAAATTAAGCCACTATGGGCACCGATTATTTTTGTATTTAAAGTGGCGATCACACCGTTCCTTATTGCTTGTTTTATTGCTTATTTATTACACCCTTTAATTGAAAAAATCCATAAGGAAGGAATGCCACGCACACTTGCTATTTTGCTCATTTATATTCTTTTCTTTGGCGGAATTGGCTATGGGATTTATAAAGGAACGCCAGTTGTTATTAAACAGTTACAAGAAATTAATGAACAATTTCCGCAGTTTACAAAAATGTACGATTCTTGGATGGATGGAGTTACAGAACAAACAGCGAATTTCCCATCATTTATTCATGAAAAGGTAAAGCAAATTTTTGTTGGTGTAGAAATGAAGATACAAACGCTTTTAAATAAAGTTATGAGCACAGCACGTGGTGTACTGGATTCATTGCTCATTATTTTCTTAATTCCGTTCATTGTATTTTACATATTAAAAGATTACGGTGAGTTTTATCATATTTTTTGGAAACTAGTTCCGAGTAAGTGGCGTAGTACGGGTCAAATGCTTGCGAAAGAAATTGATAAGTCACTCGGAAGTTATATTCGAGGACAGTTATTTGTTTGCTTAGTATTAGGGGGAGTATCTGTTCTTTCTTTTTGGTTTATCGGTATGAAATATCCGTTATTACTCGGTATTATTATTGGGGTAACGGATATAATCCCTTACTTTGGTCCTATTTTAGGGGCGATCCCGACGTTGATGATTGCGGCAACGGTATCAACGAGTTTACTCATTAAGGCGGGGATTACGATTGCTATTTTGCAATTTTTGGAAAGTAACATTTTATCGCCTTACATCGTTGGTAAGTCGCTTCGTATGCACCCTGTGATCATTATGTTTGCGTTACTAGTAGGGGGAGAAGTTGCGGGGATTGTAGGATTACTAATATCGGTTCCTATTTTAGCGGTCATTCGGACAGTGGTCGTTCATGTGAGGCCTCTTTGGAAAAGAGAAGATATTTAATATGAAGCCCTCTATTTATGATAGAGGGCTAATAATATGGTTATTTAGGGAGTTGTTCTTTTATTTGCTGAACAATCCCGCTCACATCATTTGTTTGAATATGTTTTATTCTTTTCCATTCCGTATCATACATGAATACAATTTGATTATTGAAAAGGCGTTTTTGTTCTTTGAGATTAGAAATTTTTGCGAAAGAGTACTCTTCAAATATTGGGTTTTTGCTTAAATCTGGCCCGAAAAAGAAGAGCCTTTTATTTGTTAAGATTAGCAGGCCTGGTCTTGCGACGGAACGATATATAAATATATCTAATGAACACGCTGTGTAAAACAATATAGTTTCGTCCGTAGTTAACATGCTTTTAGCTTCGTTCAATAAGGTTGTCATTGTGATCGCTCCTTTATTATTAATAATTTAATTATAACAAAAAATGTAATATTCAGAAACTTGTATAAGGTGTTTTTTATGAGGAGATTCCTATTTGGTAATAAATGCATAATATATGAAAAGGCTGTTAAGAATGAATAGTAGAATAACTATGATTAATAGGCAATTGATACAATATAAATGATTATCTACATTGACAAACTTAAGAGAATTCTATTATATTTAGTCATATAATACATTAAATCAATGACGGAATAAGTATGTTACAGTCCATTTATAGA
Organism: Bacillus sp. NPDC060175; assembly: GCF_042728695.1. Classification (NCBI taxonomy): domain Bacteria; kingdom Bacillati; phylum Bacillota; class Bacilli; order Caryophanales; family Bacillaceae; genus Bacillus; species Bacillus sp. NPDC060175. Next base: position 159,310 of record NZ_JBHWYR010000001.1, on the reverse strand, counting down.
GAGAAGCTTCCAATGGCTGAAAGAAGCTTTAAATGAAGGGTAACAGAAAGCTAATCCTGAGAGCAGCTAATCACTGCCGTCTTGCCACGTTACGGCACCATGAGGTGATGAATTGATTGTTATAATAATCAATTCATAATTAGGGTGGTATCGCGAGTTAACTCTCGTCCCTTTTATTAGGGGCGGGAGTTTTTTATATTTAAGGAGGAAAATACAATGAAACAACTAACAGGCGCACAAATTCGTCAAATGTTTTTAGACTTTTTCCAAGAAAAAGGACATGCAGTAGAACCAAGTGCATCACTAGTTCCGCACGAGGATCCATCTCTTCTATGGATTAATAGTGGTGTAGCGACATTAAAGAAATATTTTGACGGACGTGTAATCCCGCAAAACCCACGTATTACAAATGCACAAAAATCAATTCGTACAAACGATATTGAAAACGTTGGGAAAACGGCTCGTCACCATACATTCTTTGAAATGTTAGGGAACTTCTCAATCGGTGATTACTTCAAAGAAGAAGCAATTACTTGGGCTTGGGAATTTCTAACGAGTGACAAGTGGATCGGATTCGATAAAGAATTACTATCTGTTACAATTCATCCGGAAGATGAAGAAGCATTCACAATTTGGAATGAGAAAATGGGTGTTCCAAAAGAACGCATCATCCGTTTAGAAGAAAACTTCTGGGATATCGGTGAAGGACCAAGTGGACCGAATACAGAGATTTTCTATGACCGCGGTGAAGCTTACGGTAATGACTTTAGTGACCCAGAATTATATCCGGGCGGAGAAAACGAGCGTTACTTAGAAGTATGGAACCTTGTATTCTCTCAATTTAACCATAACCCAGACGGTTCATATACGCCGCTTCCTAAGAAAAACATCGATACAGGGATGGGTCTAGAGCGTATGACATCTATCGTTCAGGATGTACCTACGAATTTTGATACAGACCTATTCATGCCGATGATTGGGGCGACAGAATCAATTTCTGGCGAGAAGTATCGTAATGGTGACTTAGAAAAAGATATGGCATTTAAAGTAATTGCTGACCATATTCGCACAGTAACATTTGCGGTTGGTGATGGAGCACTTCCTTCTAACGAAGGCCGTGGTTATGTATTACGTCGTTTATTACGCCGCGCTGTTCGTTACTCGAAAAAATTAAATATCAACCGTCCATTCATGTTTGAATTAGTACCGGTTGTTGGAGAAGTAATGAAAGACTTCTATCCAGAAGTACTTGAAAAGAAAGATTTCATCGCAAAAGTTGTGAAGAATGAAGAAGAGCGTTTCCATGAAACACTTCATGATGGTGAATCAATTTTAGCTGAAGTAATTGCAAAAGCGAAAGAAGAAAAAATAACTGTTATTTCTGGCGTAGATGCTTTCCGTCTATACGACACGTACGGTTTCCCGATTGAATTAACAGAAGAATATGCAGAAGAAGCTGGTATGACAGTTGATCAAGCAGGCTTTGAGAATGAAATGGAGAAACAACGTGAGCGTGCACGTGCTGCTCGTCAAGACGTTGATTCTATGCAAGTTCAAGGCGGTGTACTTGGTGAAGTTAAAGTAGCGAGCGAATTCGTTGGTTACGGTACAGTTGCAACAGAAAGTAACGTTGTTGCACTTGTGAAAAATGGTGAGTACACAGATAGCCTACAAGCAGGTGAAGAAGGACAATTAATGCTTGATGTAACGCCATTCTACGCTGAGAGCGGTGGGCAAATTGCAGACCGTGGTTATCTTCTTGCTGACGGCGTGAAAGTTCTTGTAAAAGACGTACAAAAAGCACCAAATGGTCAAAACTTACACAAAGTTGTTGTTGAAGAAGGTACATTGACGAAAGAAGCGGCTGTAAAAGCTCTTATCGATACGAAAAACCGTAGTAGCGTTGTGAAAAACCATACAGCAACTCACTTACTGCACCAAGCATTAAAAGATGTACTTGGAACGCATGTTAACCAAGCGGGTTCTCTTGTAACATCTGAACGTTTACGTTTTGACTTCTCTCACTTCGGTCAAGTACAAGCTGACGAATTAGAAAAAATTGAGCGTATCGTAAACGAAAAAATTTGGCAAAGTATTGATGTTGCGATTTCTCAAAAAGCAATCGAAGAAGCGAAAGAAATGGGTGCAATGGCATTATTCGGTGAAAAATACGGTGATGTTGTACGCGTTGTACAAGTAGGCGATTACAGCTTAGAGCTTTGCGGTGGTTGTCACGTTGATAACACAGCTTCTATCGGTATTTTCAAAATCGTTGCTGAATCTGGTATCGGTGCAGGAACACGTCGTATTGAGGCGGTAACTGGTAAATCTGCATACGAATTAATGAACGATCAAGTAGGTTTATTAAAAGAAGCAGCAGGAAAAATGAAAACAAATCCGAAAGATATTTTAACAAGAGTTGATGGTTTATTTGCTGAAGTAAAACAACTTCAAAAAGAAAACGAATCTCTTGCTGCGAAATTAAGCAATATCGAAGCTGGAAACTTAACTGATTCAGTAATGACAGTTGATGGTGTGAACGTATTAGCGGCGAAAGTAAATGTTGCAGATATGAACAATTTACGTACAATGATGGATGACCTTAAAAATAAATTAGAGTCTGCAGTTGTTGTATTAGTGTCTGTAAATGACGATAAAGTAAATATTTTAGCTGGCGTAACGAAAGATTTAATTAGTCAAGGTTACCATGCGGGTAAACTTGTGAAAGAAGTAGCTTCTCGTTGTGGAGGCGGTGGTGGTGGCCGTCCTGACATGGCTCAAGCAGGTGGTAAAAACCCAGCGCAAGTTGAGGAAGCTTTAGCATTTGTACAAGAGTACGTTAAATCTGTTTCAAAATAAAGAGATAGTAGTGTACAATGGTAGGGAGAGGAGAAGTTCTTCTCCCTATACTTACTACTTACAAGTGAGGTGCTTGAAATGGACGGTTTTGATAAAACAATGAAGTTTAGCATTCAAGATGAAAAGCAGAGTGTCCATGTAAATGATGTACTTTTAACTGTGTATAATGCACTTCAAGAAAAAGGTTATAATCCGATTAACCAAATCGTCGGTTATTTATTAAGTGGAGATCCAGCATACATACCTCGCCATAAAGATGCACGAAGCGTCATTCGCAAGCTTGAACGTGATGAGTTAATTGAAGAACTTGTGAAGTCTTACTTGAAACATCATCGTGAGGAGTAGTTTATGCGGATATTAGGTTTAGATGTTGGTACTAAAACAGTCGGTGTTGCAATGAGCGATGAAATGGGCTGGACAGCACAAGGACTGGAAACAATCAGGATTAACGAAGAACGAGGCTACTTTGGTTTTGACCGTATTTCTGAGTTGGTAAAACAGTACAATGTGGACAAAATAGTAGTAGGTTTACCTAAAAATATGAATGGTACAATTGGCCCGCGTGGTGAAGCGTGCCAACAATTTGCAGAAAACCTGCGAAATCTGTTACAATTAGAAGTTGTAATGTGGGACGAGCGTTTGTCGACGATGGCAGCGGAACGTCTGCTCATTTCAGCTGATGTGAGCCGTAAGAAGCGAAAGCAAGTAATCGATAAGATGGCTGCAGTCGTAATCTTACAAGGATTTCTAGATAGTAAATAAGAGGTGACCAAAATGGAAGAAAATCAAATTACAATTGTAGACGAAAAAGGAAACGAACATTTATGTGAAATTATTTTCACTTTTGATGCTGAAAAATTCGGCAAAAAATCTTACGTAGTCTTCTCTCCAATCGGTGAAGTAGACGAAGATGGAGACCAAATCTTCGATGCAATGGCATACGAGCAAAGTGAAGAAGAGGGCGGAACATTACTTTCAATTGAATCTGAAGAAGAGTGGGAAATGGTACAAGAAATGTTTAACACTCTTGCTGATGAGCAAGACGAAGAGTAGTAATGTATAAAAAGGCGGACTGTGTACACAGTTCGCCTTTTTTGTATTCATATGCAAAATGACAGATTTTTTGTCGAAACTACTTAATTGTTTATAGTATAATAAGACGGGTTGTATGAAATGAGGCTTTAAATGAGTAGCTGTCACCAATTATTTAGAAATGGTTGGTTTTGCTTTATGTTTGTAGGGCATTGTATAGAGGAAGTGTATAGGGTCTACAATTAAATAAGGAGGAAGAATTTTGGTAGAGAATCAAGTGAAGAAGAAGCGTAGACGCATCTTTTTATTTTCGATTATCGCACTGCTTTTAGTTTGTGGATCAGTCTATGCGTATATTTCATCTGCATTAGGACCAGTTGATAGTGGAAATAAAAAAGAGATTGAAGTAGAGATTCCAAAGGGGTCATCTACAAGTAAAATCGGTGAGATTTTAGAAGAAAAAGGTGCTGTGAACAGCGGTACAGTTTTTAGTTTTTATACGAAAGTTAAATCGAAAAGCTTACAAGCAGGTACATATTTATTAAATCCTTCGATGAATGCTAACGATGTCATTGAACAAATGTCAACTGGCAACGTACATCGTCCGGCTCTTTATAAAGTGACGATTAAAGAAGGAGCGCAAGTAACTGAAATTGCTGAAGTGATTGCGACAGAATTAAAGTGGAATAAAGATGATGTTGTGCGTCAATTAAACGATAAAGCATTTATTCAAAAAATGCAGCAAAAGTATCCGAAGCTATTAACGGATAAAATTTTTGATAGTAATATTAAATATCCATTAGAAGGTTATTTATATCCTGCGACGTATTCGTTCTATAAGAAAGATACGACATTAGAAGAAATCGTAATTCCGATGCTTGAGAAAACGAATGCAATCATTGTTCAAAATGAGGCGAAAATGAAAGCGAAGAACTGGGATGTTCATCAACTTCTCACGTTGTCTTCACTTATTGAAGAAGAGGCCACTGGCTTTACAGATCGCCAGAAAATCTCTAGTGTTTTCTATAATCGTTTAGCGAAAGGTATGCCGCTTCAAACGGATCCGACGGTACTATACGCGCTTGGAAAGCATAAACAACGTGTATTATACGAAGACTTGAAAGTAAACTCACCGTACAATACGTATGTTGTGAAAGGGTTGCCAGTTGGACCGATTGCAAACTCTGGTAAACATTCAGTGGAAGCAGCGTTAGATCCTGCGCAAACAGATTATTATTATTTCTTAGCTGCACCAAGTGGTGAAGTGTATTATGCGAAAACATTAGAAGAACATAATGCATTAAAGCAAAAATACATTACGAAAAAACAATGAAATCGGGAGGGGTAGCGAAAAAGGTCGCACATCCCTCTTTTTTGTGGTAAAATGTATCGGGTTAAAAACTGGCAGAAGAATCGTTTTTAATATCAAAACGGGACGTACAAGCTAAGGGTGAAACTGGCTTGTATTTTTATTGCATTCTATGTGTGAAAAGACAAAGATTGGCGCGTCATAGAGGCACTTCTCCATGTAAATAAGGAGGACCAATTATGGAGGATGCAGTTAACGAGTACCTATTATCATTTATTGATCCAAAAGATAAATTAATTCTTGAAATGGAAGAGTATGCAACTGAAAACCATGTGCCGATTATGGATCGACTTGGAATGGAGTTTATGCTGCAATTTTTACGTTTAATTGGACCGGAAAGTATTTTAGAACTTGGAACAGCAATCGGTTATTCTAGTATTCGTATGATGCAAGCTATTCCGAACTCTCGTATTGTGACAGTAGAGCGCAATCGTGAACGATATGAAAAGGCACTTGAATATATAGAATGTTCCCCAGTAACAGACCGTATTTCTGTTATTTACGGTGATGCTTTAGAAACGGGCGAACAAGTGAAAGAACATGGAACATTTGATGTTATTTTTATTGATGCAGCGAAAGGGCAGTATCGTCGCTTTTTTGACTTATACGAACCGTTATTAAATCCTGGTGGCGTTATTATTTCAGATAACGTTATGTACCATGGTCTTGTGACGACAAAAGAGAAAATTGAAAATAGACGTACGCGTGGTTTGATTCGTCGTATTAAGACGTACAATGAATGGCTTATGAACCATGAAGGATATGATACAACGATTTTCCCAATTGGTGATGGAGTGGCTGTAAGTAAAAAGAGAGGGTGACAAAAGTATGAAGAAACCTGAATTGTTAGTAACGCCTAGAGCGGTGGCGGATATTGAACCTCTTGTGAAAGCAGGGGCAGATGCAGTAATGGTTGGTGAACAAAAGTTTGGTTTACGTTTGGCAGGAGAGTTTTCACGTGAAGATGTGAAACAAGCTGTAAACATTGCACATGAAAATGGTGTGAAAGTATACGTTGCAATGAATGCGATGTTCCACAATGATAAAGTGGAAGAATTAACGGACTACGTTGCCTTTTTAAATGAGGTAAATGTAGATGCGATTGTTTTCGGAGATCCAGCGGTATTAATGGCTGTTCGTGAAGTTGCACCAAACATGCAACTTCACTGGAATACAGAAACGACAGCGACAAACTGGTTTACTTGTAACTATTGGGGGCAAAGAGGCGCGAAACGCGCTGTATTAGCTCGTGAGCTTAGCTTAGATGAAATTGCTGAATTAAAAGAAAATGCTGAAGTGGAACTTGAAGTACAAATTCACGGTATGACTTGTATGTTCCAATCGAAGCGTTCACTAGTAGGAAACTACTTTGAGTATCAAGGGCGTAATCTCGACATCGAAAAGAAAAAGTATGAAGAGAATATGTTCTTATACGACCCAGAACGTAATAACAAATATCCAATTTATGAAGATGAAAACGGTACTCACATTATGAGTCCAAATGATATTTGTTTCATCGATGAGTTAGAGGAACTAATCGATGCTGAAGTCGATAGCTTAAAAATTGATGGTGTCCTAAAAAGTTCTGAATACATTATTGAGGTAACGAAGAAATATCGTAAAGCGATTGATTTATGTGTAGAAGATCGTGATGCGTATTATGACGTGAAAGATGATTTATTGAAAGAGATAGAAGAAATGCAACCAGTAAATCGTCCGTTAGATACAGGATTCTTCTTTAAAGAAACGGTTTACTAAACGAGGAGGGTGTAGGAAATGGCTGTACAAGAAATTTCACGAGTGATCGATGGCAAACGCGTTATTGTGAAAAAACCTGAACTGTTAATCCCCGCGGGTAACTTAGAAAAATTAAAAGTAGCTATCCATTATGGGGCAGATGCTGTATATTTAGGTGGACAAGAATTTGGTCTTCGTTCTAATGCAGGTAACTTTACGCTGGAAGACATGGCAGAAGGCGTTGAATTTGCAAAGAAATATGGAGCAAAAATATACGTAACAACAAATATTTTTGCACATAATGAAAATATGGATGGGCTAGAGGAATATTTAAAAGGGATTGAAAAAGCTGGCGTAACGGGAATTATCGTTGCCGATCCGCTTATTATTGAGACATGTAAACGTGTAGCGCCTTCTGTTGAGGTGCATTTAAGTACACAACAATCACTATCCAACTGGAAAGCAGCACAGTATTGGAAAGAAGAAGGTTTACATCGTCTTGTATTAGCTCGTGAAGCAAGCTATGAAGAAATGAAAGAAATTAAAGAAAAAGTTGATATTGAAATTGAAGCATTCGTCCATGGTGCAATGTGTATCGCGTATTCAGGGAGATGTACATTAAGTAACCATATGACAGCGCGTGACTCTAACCGTGGTGGTTGTTGTCAATCTTGCCGCTGGGATTATGATTTAGTTCAAACGGTATCACAACATAAAGATGCAAAAGAGCTTCCTCTATTCCAAGAAGAAGATGCTCACTTTGCGATGAGCCCAAAAGATTTAAATTTAATCTTATCAATTCCGAAAATGATTGAAATTGGAATTGATAGCTTAAAAGTTGAAGGACGTATGAAATCTATCCATTACGTAGCGACTGTAGCAACTGTATATCGTAAAGTAATTGATGCGTATTGTGCGGATCCGGATAACTTTGAGTTTAAACAAGAATGGTTAGATGAGCTTGATAAATGTGCAAATCGTGATACAGCTCCTGCATTCTTTGAAGGGGTTCCAGGACATCAAGAGCAAATGTTTGGAAATCATAGTAAGAAAACAACGTATGATTTTGCTGGTTTAGTGTTAGATTATAATGAAGAAACGGGCATTGTAACGCTTGAGCAACGTAATCACTTCAAACCAGGACATGAAGTGGAGTTCTTTGGACCAGAAATAGAAAACTTTACGCAAACGGTGGAGAAAATTTGGGATGAGGATGGAAACGAATTAGATGCAGCGAGACATCCGTTGCAAATCGTGAAATTCAAAGTGGATCAACCAGTGTATGTGAATAATATGATGCGCAAAAACATACTTCAATAAGAAAGAGTGGTAGTCGAATGGGGACGAATAAGCCTGTTGTAATTGGAATCGCTGGTGGTTCAGGATCAGGAAAAACAAGTGTAACGAAAGCGATTTTTGACCATTTTAAAGGTCATTCCATTTTAATCTTGGAGCAAGATTATTATTACAAAGATCAAAGCCATTTACCAATGGAAGAACGTTTAAAAACGAATTACGATCATCCGTTAGCGTTTGATAATGATTTGTTAATTGAACATTTGCATCAGTTACTTGCATATGAGCAAGTGGAAAAGCCTATATATGACTATACATTGCATACGCGCTCAGAAAAAATTATTCCAGTTGAGCCGAAAGATGTAATCATTTTAGAAGGAATTCTTATTTTAGAAGACCCGCGTCTTTGTGAGTTAATGGATATTAAGTTGTTTGTTGATACAGATGCAGACCTTCGTATTTTACGCCGCATGCAGCGCGATATTGAAGAGCGCGGTCGTACAATGGATTCAGTTATTGACCAATACGTAAACGTTGTACGTCCAATGCATAATCAATTTATTGAGCCTTCTAAGAAATTCGCGGATATTATTATCCCTGAAGGTGGACAAAATCATGTTGCAATTGATATTATGGTGACAAAAATTGCAACAATTCTTGAACAAAAAGTAAATTTGTAATAGCATAGTAAAAGATATACGATAGGAAGGGATTTTTTCCCTTCTTATCGAATACAATGAAACATGAAACCTCACCTACCAATAGGTGAGGGCATATTTATATCAACTTTCCATACATACCTTCTTTATATAAGGAAGAATTGGAGAATAAGGGGTTGTATGTGACAACTCCACTAGTGCCACGTGTGCTAGAAACCTCCGCTATATATAAGCGGAGGAGTTTTCATATGGAACTCCTCTTTTTTTCGGGGGATTGGTATATAAAAGGAGTGGAAAACATGGCAACAGAAAAAACATACCCTATGACGCAAGAGGGTAAGCAAAAACTAGAGAACGAAGTTGAACAGTTAAAAACAGTAAGACGTAAAGAAGTTGTAGAGCGTATTAAGATCGCACGTAGCTTCGGAGATCTTTCTGAGAACTCTGAGTATGATGCAGCGAAAGATGAGCAAGCATTCGTAGAAGGACGCATTACACAACTTGAAAACATGATCCGTAATGCGGTTATCATTCAAGACAATGGTGAAGAGTCTACAGTTGTAACATTAGGTAAAACAGTAACATTTAAAGAGTTACCAGGTGGAGACGAAGAAGCGTACACAATTGTAGGTAGCGCAGAAGCCGATCCATTTGAAGGAAGAATTTCTAACGATTCTCCAATCGCAAAAAGCTTATTAGGTAAGCAAATTGGTGAGAAGGTAGCAATCCAAACACCGGGCGGAGAAATGCAAGTAGAGATTATCTCTGTAAAATAACGTAAAAATCACTCGTGTTAAAACGAGTGATTTTTTATTTGTATAAAAGGTGAAACACCTCGTCTAAACTACAATAGACGAGGTGTTTTTTATGAAAATGAAACGGAGAATTATAATTGTTTTAATTTGTTTTATGGGTGTGATTTTTTTATTACTTTGTCGTTTAATCCAAATACAGATTATAGATACGGAATCATTTACTGATCGAAATATCAATTTGATTGAAAAAAGTGTTACGCAACGAACCCAATCACTTACAGTAGATAATGGAAGAGGGCATTTTACAGATCGAAATGGTAAGGAAATTGGAGAAGAGAAATATCCAGTCTTAATTGTTTTTCCATTTTTACAAATAAAAAATGACATGTTAGAGAAAATTGCGCATATCATTGGTGTGTCGAGACAAGAGATAAGACTGCAAATGAAAAATAAGAATCAAGCATTTATATTACGAAGGGGGAATATCCCATTTCAATTAACGCTCGAGCAAATGGAGAAGGTAAATCAATTAGATATTTTAGGTATTGTAGCAGCAGAAGTTCGACTGAAGCAAACGGGAGAGGCAAATCATTTAATTGGTGATGTGGGAGAGAATGAACAGGAATTTCAAAAGCGTTATGGAGAAATGAAAAAAACTTCGAAACAAACGCCAATTGGTATTTCGGGATTGCAACAATCATTTGATGAATTTTTACTGACTGATGGAGAAGCGAAAGTACTATATCAAGTGGATCGACAAGGAGAACCGATTTTCGGGAAACAGGCGAAATACACTTCACCAGGAAATCCATTTTATCCAGTTACTATTCAAACAACAATACATAAAACGTTGCAACGACGAGCAGAGAGGATTATAGATGAAAATGGAATAAAAAAAGGTGGGTTAGTATTACTAGACATAAAGAATAGTGAAGTTTTAGCAATGGTAAGTAAGCCTTCCTTACAGATGAATGATAAGAGGATATATAAAGCTACACTTGAAAATCAAATGTTAACTCCTCATTTTCCGGGGTCTGTTTTTAAAACAGTAGTTGCAGCAGCAGTAATTGATGAGAATTTGGTGCGGTTTAATCGTACATTTAACTGTAATACGGATTTATACGGTGAAAATCTTCCACAAGTTATGATGGGGTCATTAAACTTCAAGGAAAGCTTTGCTAGAAGCTGTAATCGAACGTTTGCCACATTAGGTGATGAACTAATGCAAAAGGATAGGGGAGTGTTAGAAACGTATTTAGAGGCCTTAGGGGCAAGTAAGAAGGTAGGGTGGAAAGGTTCGGTATTTCATACACCGGAATTTGAGCAATTGCCAGAAGAAAAGGGTGCTATTATTTGGGGGAGCGAAGAAAATAAAGATAGTAGAAAAGCGATTGCTCAAACGATGGTCGGACAAAAAGATGTACGTGTGTCACCTCTAGCTATAGCGAATATGATGGCGACAATTGCTAGAGGTGGAGAGAAGATGGAAGTGAAAGCTGTGAAAAAAATAGTGTATAAAAATGGAACCGACTTTTTTACATTTGAAAATCATAAATTAAATGGGAAACAGCTTTCTTATGAAACGATGAAAAAATTACAACAGTTGTTAAGAAGCGTTGTAACGATGGAAAAAGGAACGGGAACCGCATTCCGTTCGTTGCCACTAACTATCGCTGGAAAATCTGGGACGGCACAAACAGGAAAAGGAGAGAAGGTAAATCGCTGGTTTGCAGGTTATTTTCCATATGAAAACCCAAGATATGCTTTAGTTGTAGTTGATATAGAAACAGATAACGTAAATGTAGTTACACCAGCTTTTGCAGAAATGGTAGAAGCAATTCATCAATTAGAAGTTGAAAAGTAATCTTGCAATTATTTATGAAATGTTTTCATTTCGTGAAAATATTATTGTAAATGTTCAACCTTTCTAGATTTAATGTTACAATAGCAAGTATGAAAAACTGCATGGAGGTTTGAAGAATGGCAGGAGGATCTAGATTCCAACAGAAACAACAAAAACGTCGTCAAAACGGTGTTTTAAATATTGCAATTGCAATTGTATTAATATTAGTAGCTATTGTATCATATCAATTGTTTGTTCCTGAAAGAAAAGAGCAAGCGTCTTCTAGTGATAAAAAAGTAACTCAGCAACCAACAAAAGAGAATAAAGCTGAGAAAGCTAAAGGTAAAGAAGAGACGAAGAAGAACGAGCAAGAGAAAGCAGAGGCTAAGAAGAAGGAAGAAGAGAAGCTAAAGGCCGAAGAAGAAAAGAAAAAAGCTGAAGAGGAAGCGAAAGCTACCGAGAAAAAACCAGCTGAAAAAACACAGCCAAAGGCAACAGATGCGTATACGAAATCCTCTTGGAAGCCAGTAGGTACGCAGCAAGGTGCAACACCTGCGATGACGTTTAAAAAAGGTTCAGCAGATTGGAATGAAATGAATCAAGCGATTTCCACTGCAATTGACGTTCCAGTAGAGCAATTAGTTATTCATAGAATCGGAAATAACGGTAAAAATAAAGCGTACGGTAATGTCCAAGATAAGCAATCAGGTAAAAAATATTATGTAAATATTGATTGGGTAGACAATGAGGGCTGGAAACCAGTACTTGTTCAAACTCTAAACTAAAAAAGAGAGGCTCTTATGAGCTTCTCTTTTTTAGTTAGCGTAATTTCTTTAATTTAAAATGAACAACCGCACTATAATAAGGTCTTTTGCTTTCAGGATCCATAACCATTTGATGCGAGATGTGATGTACTTCGAGCATAAGTGCTTTATTATTGTCAATTTGCTCACTAATTTTTCTTTCTAAAGAAGCTAAGTCTGCCGCTTCAAAAAACTCTACTTTATCTTCTAACATTTCAAAGGTAAATGACACGAAGACGACCCCTCTCCTATGTAATCACCTATAGTGTAACAAAGAAAAGGAGGAAATACTACGTACATTTCAATTGACATTTTTAGAAAGAGGGAATATCATACTGATAAAACCGATAAGAAAAAGGGGAATTTTTATGGGAACAGAATTTAATGGTTTATTTGATGAATGGGCTCATACGTACGACTCATTTGTACAAGGCGAAGATATACAATATAAAGAAGTTTTCGCCCATTATGAGGACATTTTAGAGGATGTAGTTAACAAGTCATTTGGCAACGTATTAGAATTCGGTGTTGGTACTGGCAATTTAACAAATAAATTATTACTTGCCGGCCATACAGTTTACGGTATAGAACCGTCACGCGAAATGCGTACTATTGCAAAAGAGAAATTACCAAAAGAGTTTTCAATTACAGAGGGTGATTTTCTTTCATTTGAAGTCCCAAATTCAATCGATACTATTGTGAGCACTTACGCATTTCATCATTTAATAGATGAAGAAAAAGACGTAGCAATTGCGAAGTATAGTCAATTGCTAAACAAAGGTGGTAAAATAGTGTTTGCTGATACGATATTTGCAGATCAAGATGCATATGATAAAACTGTCGAAGTAGCAAAACAAAGAGGTTTTCATCAGTTAGCAAACGATTTGCAAACAGAATACTATACACGTATTCCGATCATGCAATCTATTTTTGAAAACAATGGCTTCCACGTAACGTTTACGAGATTAAATCATTTCGTTTGGGTAATGGAGGCAACTAAGCAATAGAAAGAGGGATTAGATTGAGAATTGCTGTAATTGGAGCAATGGAAGAAGAAGTACGTATTTTACGTGACAAACTAGAACAAGCAGAAACAGAAACTGTTGCAGGTTGTGAATTTACGAAAGGGCTATTGGCAGGGCATGAAGTAATCTTGCTAAAGTCTGGTATTGGTAAAGTAAATGCAGCGATGTCAACGACAATTTTATTAGAAAGATATAAACCTGAAAAAGTAATCAACACTGGTTCAGCTGGTGGATTCCATCATTCTTTAAATGTTGGAGATGTGGTTATTTCAACAGAAGTTCGTCACCATGACGTAGATGTAACAGCATTTAACTACGAATATGGTCAAGTGCCAGGAATGCCACCTGGATTTAAAGCTGATGAGGCATTAGTTGCATTAGCTGAGAAATGTATGCAGGCAGAAGAAAATATTCAAGTTGTAAAAGGTATGATTGCAACAGGCGATTCATTTATGAGTGATCCGAACCGTGTTGCAGCAATTCGTGATAAATTTGAAGATCTTTATGCAGTAGAAATGGAAGCAGCAGCTGTTGCACAAGTATGCCACCAATATGAAGTTCCGTTTGTTATTATTCGTGCACTTTCTGATATTGCTGGTAAAGAATCAAATGTTTCATTTGATCAATTTTTAGATCAAGCAGCTCTTCATTCTACAAACTTTATCGTAAAAGTACTAGAAGAGTTAAAGTAATGTAACAAAAAGGCAACTGTCTCATATAAAGAAAATACATACAGTTGCCTTTTCTTTATTGGCAAATAAGGGGGAGAACACGATGAATGTATATCGTGGCGTTCATGAATTGATTGGTCATACACCAATTATAGAAATTACTCGTTTTTCACTTCCAGAAGGAGTCCGTTTATTTGCAAAGCTTGAATTTTACAACCCAGGCGGAAGCGTTAAGGATCGTTTAGGAAGAGAATTAATCGAAGATGCGTTAGAAAAAGGGCTTGTTACCCAGGGCGGAACAATTATTGAACCGACGGCTGGAAATACTGGCATTGGACTGGCACTTGCAGCGTTACAACATGATTTACGCGTCATCGTTTGTGTACCAGAGAAATTTAGTATTGAAAAGCAAGAATTAATGAAAGCGCTAGGTGCAAAGGTCGTGCATACACCGACTGAGCAAGGAATGACCGGCGCAATTGCAAAAGCGAAAGAGTTAGTAAATGAAATACCGAATTCATACTCTCCAAGTCAGTTTGCGAATGAAGCAAACCCTCGCGCTTATTTTAAAACGCTAGGACCTGAACTTTGGTCGGCACTGAATGGAGAGATTAACATATTTGTTGCAGGGGCAGGAACTGGCGGTACGTTTATGGGAACTGCATCTTATTTGAAAGAGAAAAATATTGATATTAAAACGGTTATTGTAGAACCAGAAGGCTCTATTTTAAATGGTGGTAAAGCTGGTTCACATGAAACAGAAGGTATTGGTCTTGAATTCATTCCACCATTTTTGAAAACATCTTATTTTGATGAAATTCATACGATTTCTGATCGACATGCATTTTTACGAGTGAAAGAATTAGCGCAAAAAGAAGGACTTCTCGTTGGAAGCTCTTCAGGAGCGGCATTCCATGCAAGCTTGCTTGAGGCTGAGAAAGCAACACCAGGTACAAATATTGTAACGATTTTTCCTGATAGTAGTGAGCGCTATTTAAGCAAAGACATATACAAAGGATGGGAATAAAAAATGAGAGCAAAGACAAAGTTAATTCATGGTATTCGCATAGGAGAACCATCAACTGGATCTGTAAACGTGCCGATATATCAAACGAGTACGTACAAACAAGAAGCAGTTGGTAAGCACCAAGGATATGAATATTCTAGAACTGGTAATCCAACTCGTTCAGCTTTAGAAGAAATGATTGCAGTGTTAGAAAATGGCCATGCAGGATTTGCATTTGGTTCAGGGATGGCAGCTATTACAGCAACTATTATGCTATTCTCAAAAGGAGATCACGTCATTTTAACAGATGATGTTTATGGCGGGACGTATCGTATTATCACGAAAGTATTAAATCGTTTCGGTATTGAGCATACTTTTGTAGACACAACAAACTTGGAGGAAGTTGTAGAAGCAATTCGTCCAAATACGAAAGCGATTTATGTGGAAACACCAACGAATCCATTACTGAAAATTACTGATATTAAGAAAATATCCACTCTTGCTAAAGAAAACGATTTATTAACAATTATTGATAACACATTCATGACGCCATATTGGCAGTCGCCAATTTCTTTAGGAGCAGACATTGTACTTCATAGTGCAACGAAATATTTAGGTGGGCATAGTGATGTAGTTGCAGGCCTAGTAGTTGTAAATAGCCCGCAACTAGCAGAAGACCTTCATTTCGTACAAAACTCAACAGGAGGTATTCTTGGACCACAAGATAGCTTCTTACTACTTCGCGGTTTAAAAACATTAGGAATTCGTATGGAAGAGCATGAAATAAATTCACGCGCAATTGCTGAGTTTTTAAATAACCATCCAAAAGTAAATAAAGTATATTATCCAGGTCTTGAATCACATCAAAATCACGAATTAGCAACAGAACAAGCAAACGGGTTTGGTGCTATCATCTCATTTGATGTAGATAGTGAGGAAACGTTAAATAAAGTACTTGAGAAACTGCAATATTTTACACTTGCTGAAAGCTTAGGAGCAGTAGAAAGTTTAATTTCTATCCCATCTCAAATGACACATGCATCCATCCCAGCAGATCGCCGCAAAGAATTAGGAATTACAGATACATTAATTCGCATCTCTGTTGGTATTGAAGATGGTGAAGATTTAATTGAAGATTTAGCACAAGCGCTAGCATAATAAAAATGCACTGCTCTATATGAGCAGTGCATTTTTATTATATTAATTTGTGAAATGTTTCACAAATTAGACATACACAAACGAAATGATTTCATGTATATTGAATTCATGAAATATTATTCACGAATGAACTTGTGAAACGTTTCACAAATGATAGGATTCATGTAGGAAGGTAACTCTATTTTTTTACGCTAATCGGGACTTTTTATGACCTATAGGGACTTATAAAGTCCAAGATAGCAGAATAGGAGGAAATTTACATGGTAGTCAAAGAGAAAGTTGTAAATGAAATGCAAGAGGTAAAAGAGATGATTGATACGTTAGTAGATAACGGTCAAAAAGCTTTACAAGCATTAGAAGGTTTTACACAAGAGCAAATTGACAACATTGTTCATGAAATGGCGCTTGCAGGTGTTGATCAACATATGCCACTTGCGAAGTTGGCTGTTGAAGAAACGGGTCGTGGTGTATATGAAGATAAATGCATTAAAAATATTTTTGCCACTGAATATATTTGGCATAGTATAAAGAAAGACAAGACGGTAGGAATTATTCATGAAGATCCTCATGAAGAAGTAATAGAAATTGCGGAACCGGTTGGTGTAGTAGCTGGAGTAACGCCAGTAACCAACCCAACGTCGACAACGATGTTTAAAGCATTAATCGCGATAAAAACGAGAAATCCAATTATTTTCGCTTTCCATCCTTCTGCACAAAAATGTTCTATTGCAGCAGCGAAAACAGTATACGATGCTGCAGTGAAGGCTGGTGCACCAAAGCACTGCATTCAATGGATTGACAGACCTTCTGTTGAAGCAACGAAACAATTAATGAATCATGAAGGTGTTGCGCTCGTTCTAGCAACTGGAGGAGCTGGTATGGTGAAATCGGCGTATTCTACTGGCAAACCAGCGTTAGGTGTAGGTCCAGGTAATGTACCCTGTTATATAGAGAAATCGGCACATGTAAAACGTGCTGTTAATGATTTGATTTTATCGAAAACATTTGATAACGGTATGATTTGTGCGTCAGAACAAGCTATCATTGTAGATAAGGAAATTTATAATGATGTTAAAACAGAAATGATTGCAAATAATTGTTATTTTGTAACAGAAGAAGAGAGAAAAAACTTAGAAAAGCTTGTTATTAATGAAAATACATGTGCAGTAAATAGTGATATTGTTGGGAAATCAGCACAGTACATTGCCGAATTAGTAGGGATTACTGTACCTGAAGATACAAAAATGCTTGTAGCTGAAATTAAAGGGATTGGATCGGCGTATCCACTATCTCGTGAAAAACTGAGTCCAGTATTAGCTTGTGTAAAAGCAAATTCATTAGAAGAAGGATTTACATATTGCGAAGAAATGCTAGACCTTGGCGGTTTAGGGCATTCAGCAGTCATCCATTCTACAAATAAAGAATTACAAAAACAATTTGGAATGCGTATGAAAGCTTGCCGTCTCATTGTAAATGCGCCTTCATCACAAGGGGGAATTGGTGATATATATAACGGATTTATTCCATCCCTTACGCTTGGATGTGGTTCCTACGGAAAAAACTCAGTTTCCCAAAATGTAACAGCTACTCATTTACTAAATATAAAAAGGTTGGCAAATAGAAAAAAGAATATGCAGTGGTTCAAATTACCACCAAAAATTTATTTTGAAAAACATGCTACAGCATATTTAGCGAACATGCCTAATATTTCACGTGCATTTATTGTAACGGATCCAGGAATGGTTGAGCATGGATATGTAGATACGGTCACGCACTATTTACGTAAACATGCAAATGATGTGAAAGTCGAGGTTTTCTTCGAGGTCGAGCCAGATCCATCAGATGAAACTGTTTTTAAAGGTGCGGAAATGATGAGAAGCTTTAAGCCAGATGTAATCATCGCACTTGGTGGCGGTTCAGCTATGGATGCAGCAAAAGGGATGTGGCTTTTCTATGAGCACCCAGAAACGACATTCTATGGAATTAAACAGAAGTTTTTAGATATAAGAAAACGTACATGTAAGTATCCGAACTTGGGAAATAAAGCGCAATTTGTTGCCATTCCAACAACATCAGGGACGGGATCAGAAGTGACGCCATTTGCGGTTATTACAGATAAGAAAAATAATATAAAATATCCGCTTGCGGATTATGAATTAACACCAGATGTAGCAATTGTTGATCCACAATTTGTAATGACAGTACCACCTCATGTAACAGCAGATACCGGCATGGACGTATTAACGCATGCAATTGAGGCATATGTGTCTGTTATGGCAAATGACTATACGGACGGTTTAGCGTTAAAAGCAATTGATCTCGTATTTAAATATTTACCGAGAGCATATAAAGATGGAAATGATGAAGAGGCGCGAGAAAAAATGCATAACGCTTCTGCGATTGCAGGGATGGCATTTGCTAATGCTTTCCTTGGTATTAATCACAGTTTAGCACATAAACTTGGACCAGAATTCCATATTCCACATGGACGTGCAAATGCAATTCTTATGCCACATGTAGTTCGCTATAACGCTATTAAGCCAAGGAAACACGCATTGTTCCCAAAATATGAGCATTTTGTGGCAGATGAACGCTATGCACATATTGCGAGGATGCTCGGGCTTCCAGCGAGTTCAACAGAAGAGGGTGTGGAATCACTTATCAAATCAATTATTGCGCTTGGAAAAAAATTGAATATTAATATGAGTATCGCAGGACAAGGAGTCGCTAAAGAACAATTTGAGGCGGTTGTTGGAATATTAGCAGAAAGAGCGTTTGAAGATCAGTGTACAACAGCTAATCCAAAATTGCCGCTCATTTCAGAGCTAAAAGAAGTCTATATGGAAGCGTATAAAGGCGTATAATAGATAAAAAAGAGCTGCATTTAAGCGGCTCTTTTTTACTTTGGAAAACATCTCCCAGTTTGGTTCTATTTACTTGTCTTTAAGCTTAATAGAATGTGATAAAGTGAGGATGGGAGTGATAAAGAGATGAAAGAATTACAAGAAAAAATAGCAGATTATACCCGTTTCGGACAAGTGCTTCTCGCAGTAAGTACATTTTTGATGGTTGGTTTATTAATTCCGAATGGAGCAAAAGAGACGGTACAAACTTTTGTTATGATGGGGAGTGTCATTGTATTTTTATGTTTTTCTTTTTTCTTCTTTAAGCGTGTGAAAGCGATGCGTGATCAACTAGAGGAGAGCGAATATGAAGAAAATTGTTAAATAGGACGCTACGAAAAGAAGAAATCTTTTTGTAGCGTTTTTTCATTTTTGTAGAAAATGTATGCGTTTCATATTGACAATGATAATCCTTATCAATTAAAGTAGAATAGTAGTTAATGATTATCATTATCATCTAGGAGTGAAAGTATGAAAAAATCCATTACGCTGTTCACAGCGATCTTATCTATTTTTTTCTTATTAATAGGTTGCAGTGCAAAAGAAAACGAAAAAGCATCCGCAACAAAAACAGACAAAGGAACAGACAAAATCGAAATTACCGACTTCTCAGACAGAAAGGTAACATTTGATAAAGTTCCTGAAAGTTTTGCGACGCTAAGTATGGGGGATATGAATATTATCCATGCTTTAGGAGGGAAAATCGTCGGTCGTCCAGATGCAAAAATTCCCCTTCCAGAAGATTTGCAAAAAACACAGGTAATTGGAAATGCACATCAGCCAAACTTTGAACAAATTGCTAGTTTAAAGCCAGACGTACTTATTGCTAATAATGGGTTTCAAAAAAATATTCCAACGGTTGAAGGGCAAGGAACAAAAGTAATCATTTCTTCAGCAAACTCTGTAAAAGATATTCAAAAGAGTATTGAAATGTATGGAACAGTAATGAAGAAAGAAGATAAAGCAAAAGAGCTTAACCAAAAAATTAATGATCAAATGAAGAAATATGAGAAAAAGAGCGATATTAAAGCATTGCTAGTTTATGGAGCACCAGGCACTTATTTAGCAGCATTACCAACATCTCTATCAGGGGATATTTTAGAAAAAACGGGCGGGAAAAATATCGCAGCTGGTTTTCCAGAAATGAAAGAGTATCCGCAATATGCACAGCTAAGTGTAGAACGTATTATTGAAGCAAATCCAGATGTGATTTATTTAATTACACATGGAGATCCCAATAGTGTGAAAAAAGCATTTGAAGGCGAAATGATGAAAAATGAAGCATGGAAAAATTTAGATGCAGTAAAACGAAATCGTGTTGTTATTTTACCACCAGATTTATTTGGATCAAATCCTGGGACAAAAGTAACAGAAGCGATGGACTTTATGTATAAAAGTATACAAGATGTAAGGAAATGATAAGTATGGAGAGTAGTGAAATAGTAAGAGAAAAGGAACATCCTTTTGCGAGAAAAAGATGGATAATAGCAGTTACTTTAGTCGTATTAACATTTCTAAGCCTTTTTTACGGTCTTTTCGCAGGAAGTTTATCTTTTTCTTTACGAGACATTCTAACAGGGATACAAGATGAAAGTTCGACAGTTCATCGAATTGTATGGGATCTTCGCATACCGAGAGTGCTCGTTGGGTTTATAGTAGGAACGTGTTTAGCTACATCTGGAGCATTACTGCAAGGGGTTATGAGAAACCCTCTTGCAGACCCTGGAATTATCGGGGTTTCATCTGGAGCGGGTCTTGTAGCAATTGTAATTATGATTCTATTTCCTCAGCACATGGCTTTTTTACCGCTAGGAGCGTTTTTAGGAGCTTTCATAACAGCGATGGTCATTTATGCTTTATCATGGCAAAAAGGGGCACCGCCTTCAAGAATCGTCTTAGTAGGTGTGTCAATCAATGCATTAATTGGTGCAGCAACGTCAGCATTAATGTTATTACATAGTGACAAAGTACAATCCGTGTTACCATGGTTAGCTGGCGGTATTGGTGGTGTGAGCTGGGCACATTTAAATATGATTATTTACTATGCAATATTCGCTATTATATTAGCTTTCTTCGGTATTAAACACATTCGAGTATTAATGCTTGGGGATGAAATGGCGAAATTATTAGGGCATAACGTGGAAAGAAGTCGGTTTTATTTAATAGTAGTAAGTACAATGTTAGCTGGAATTGCGGTTAGTGTTGCTGGTCTAATTGGATTTGTAGGTCTTGTCGTACCGCATATGTTACGTTTATTAGTTGGAAATGACTATAAATATTTACTGCCATTATCATGCCTTGGCGGAGGGATATTACTTGTTTTCGCGGATGCGATAGCTCGAAGTTGGTTCGATCCAATCGAATTGCCTGTTGGTATTTTATTGTCCTTCTTAGGTGGTCCGTTCTTCTTATATTTAATTCATAGAGGAGGAAAACAACGTGATTTCCGTTAACAAAGTGTTTTACGCACATTCTGAAAGATTTCAAATGCAAAATATGAATGTACATATTAAAGCTGGAGAAATCGTTAGTTTAATCGGTCCGAATGGATCCGGGAAATCTACTTTGCTGCGTTTAATAGCACGGCTACTTAAACAAAGCGAAGGAAATATCATTTTAGATGGGACAAATATTCATACGATGAAGAGTGCGGATGTAGCGAAGCAATTAGCGATGTTACCACAAATGCATGATCATCAATTAGATTTAACAGTGAAAGAACTAATACAGTTCGGAAGAGGTCCCCATAAATCATGGAGTAGTCGCTCAAATAAAGAAGATGAAGAAATTGTTGATTGGGCATTGTCTGTTACAAATCTTGAAGGGTATGAATATCGTCTTTTACAGTCTTTGTCAGGAGGAGAAAGACAACGTGCTTGGATTGCGATGACGCTAGCACAACGTACAAATGTCTTATTATTAGATGAACCAACAACCTTTTTGGATATTGTTCACCAGTTGGAAGTAATGGAACTTGTGAAACGATTAAACGAGGAGTTTGGTATGACAATTATAATGGTCTTACATGACATTAACCAAGCGGCTCAATATAGTGATCGTTTACTCGTATTAAAGCGAGGAAAGATTCAGTATGACGGTGTACCAGAAGAAGTATTATGTCAACAAATGTTTCAACATGTATTTGGCATAGAAGTAGATATTTTTCAAGGAAGCGACAAGCCATTTTTTACACCGAAACGAATTTCTAAAAAAGGAGCAGAGCGATGCAAACAGAAGAGCGTATTACCACTGAATTAGTAAGAGAATTTGTTATGGCAGCTCACGGAGATTTAGAAAAAGTACAGGAACTATTGGCAGAATCGCCAAGCTTACTTCACGCTTCTTATAATTGGGGCGGCTCAGATTGGGAAAGTGCCTTAGGAGCAGCGGCCCATGTAGGACGTAAAGATATTGCTCTTTATTTACTGGAAAAGGGAGCTCGGATGGATATTTTTGCAGCAGCTATGCTTGGTGAACTTGAAGTCGTACAAGCCATTTTAGTAGCACAACCAGAAGCATTACGTGCATCTGGCCCACATGGCATCTCTCTTCTTCAACATGCACGAATGGGTGGAGAAAAAGCTCAGCGTGTATTTGAGTACTTAACAGTGCTTTCTTAATGACCGCAAAGTTCTTATGGGCGGTAAACTTTCCACTCAAAAGATTGGAAAGTTTACCGCCCGTTAGAACGGGATAAGTATCTAGTATATTTGAAAATCCTACACCCCCTCAATTGTAGTTTTCTTTATACTAGTAATGATATGGATGCAGTAGACACTCTTTTGTCTACTGCTTTTTTTTGATATAATACATTTTTGTAAGACTGAATTTTCTTTCTTTTTTAGCTTTCTTGATAAAAATTATTTAACACTTAAGTAGTTTGAAATATATAGTTATGTAATGATGTTCAAAATGATGGGAGTGAATAAAAGAGTGTTCCATACAGATCGCTTACAATTTCGCAAATATACAATGGATGATTTACCGTTTTATGCTTCTTTATGGGGGGATGAGAAGGTAATGCGCTATATTGGAAATGGAACGTTAAAAACATTTATGCAATGTAAAAAAAGTTTGGAGGAGAGGGTACTTCCAAATTATAAAAATGGTCTCGGTTTATTTGTAATGATTGAAAAGGAAACAGGGATACGAATTGGTCATGCAGGACTTGTCAAGCAGAAGGTAGATGGAAAAGAGGAAATTGAGATTGGCTATTGGCTACTTCCTAAGTATTGGGGGAAAGGGTATGCGAAAGAGGCTGCGGCAGCATTTCGAGACTATGGTTTTCAAGCATTACAAATGAATAAATTAATTTCACTTATTAATCCGAACCACCCAGCTTCAATATTTGTTGCTAGAAAAACAGGGCTTAGTTATGAGAAAACAACTTCATTTCATGAGATGGATGTTCTCGTTTATTCCATTAAGCGGGTTGGATGAAAAAAGGTGAATTGCGTCTTTTGGAGAATGGTATATAAAAAATAAAGGGGGGATTACATGTATATTTACCATAATGGACTTATTATTCGTGAGGGAACGAACGGTGTACCAGCATATGCAATTAAAACTTTATTCGAAGATGCCGGTTGGAGTAATGATAATATCCCTTCTTGGCAAATTGAAAAATTTACGATAGCATTTGAAAATTCCACATGGGCTTTCACAATTTGGGATGAAGAAGAAATGGTCGCGATGGTTAGAGTGATTTCTGATCAAATTATGGTTGCTAACATAGTAAATTTAGTTGTGAAGTGTGAGTATAGGGGAAAAGGGTTAGGTAAGAAACTTGTAGCTCTTTGTTTACAAAAGCTTCCGCATGGCGATTGGTTTGCGCATACATCCGCTAGTAATTTTGATTTTTATAGAAGTTGTGGTTTTGAAGTAAGAGAGTTATCAAGAAATGGAACATGTGCGTATTATGGGTATCAAGTGGCAAAAAAGGATGGACATCGATAAAATTATAAGGTAGTGAAGAAAAAAATCGCTATTTTAATAATATAAACTGAACTGAGACTTATTTTGTGATAAAATCAAAGAAAATTCAGTTTATTAAACGGAGGATAAAAATGAATGTAAAAGTTGGGGATGTATTTAAATACGAAAGAAGGTTTACTGAGGAAGAAGTTTTTGAATTTGCAAATATTACAGGCGATAAAGGTAGACATCATATGGAATATGATGAGAATGGACGATTAATGGTTCATGGTCTATTGACTGCTAGCATTGGTACGAAAGTAGGAGAAGAGTTACATTACATAGCGAGGGAATTAGTAAGTGAGTTCATTAGACCAGTTTTTACAGGTGATACGATTACTTGTGAATTAACATTAACAAATATTGAGCAAATGGAAGGATATAAAAAAGTTTCAATTGAGTCAGTTTATCGCAATCAACATGAAAAGACCGTACTAGTTGGGACAAGTTATGGAATTATAAGGGAATAAAAAAGAAGCCTGTTACGAAACAGGCTTCTTTTTTATCAATTAGTAAACTCGTTTTCGATTTTCCGCATGACTAGAGATAAGTAATAATGCAGATTCTTCACCTATATTACGAACAATATGGGGAACGCATGCATTCCAGGAGAAAGAATCACCTTCTTCTACAATTGCAATATCTTCACCATGTTGAACTTCCAGTTTTCCGCGTAATACAAGATGACACTCTTCGCCTTCATGAGCATTTGGCGAGTTTTCTTTCGGGAATCCGGCAG
The DNA here is from genome assembly GCF_042728695.1 of Bacillus sp. NPDC060175. NCBI lineage: Bacteria > Bacillati > Bacillota > Bacilli > Caryophanales > Bacillaceae > Bacillus > Bacillus sp. NPDC060175. The sequence continues at coordinate 134,481 of NZ_JBHWYR010000001.1, read as the reverse complement.
AAATTTCTACAAGATTTAGGCGAAGGCCACCTTGCTCCGCAACATGCTCAATTCTTTGTTCATCTTTTCCATACACACTGTATTTACGCTCTTCTTTTTTTATAATTTTCAAACGATCTTTTTGTTCTAACAATAAATATGGAAGGGGAACATTTAAAAAATTAGCAATCATTTCTAAAGTTGAGATAGATGGTGATGTTTTATTGTTTTCAACCTGACTCATAAAGCCTTTAGAAAGACCTGTTCCTTCACAAATTTGGGCAATCGTAATTCCTCTACGTTGACGAATTTCACGAATCGCAGAACCGATATTCATAAAATCATGCTCCTTTTTGTAAACAACTATTTGTATCATAGCAAAAAAAAAATATTTTTTCTCATGAAAAATGAATTGACGAATAAAAATAATTAGTGTATGTTTTGTAATGTAAATAAAAGTTTTGTATAAGAAAACTATAAAGGAGAGAAAGAAATGAATCAACATATTGGCAACTTAATTATTCGTATCGTGTTAGGGGTAACGTTCTTTATGCACGGTTTAACAAAATTCCAATCAGGAATTGACAATATTGCAGGGTGGTTTACAAGCATTGGTTTACCAGGAGGACTTGCATACGGTGTAGCAACATTTGAATTAGTTGGAGGTCTATTGTTAATTCTAGGTTTAGGTGTAAGATATATTGGCTTATTATTTGCACTTGTTATGGTTGGAGCGATTGTGAAAGTAAAATGGTCAGCTGGCTTGTTAGGAGACGGGAAAAATCCTGGGTTTGAGTTAGAACTTGCATTATTAGCGATGGGTGCATACTTATTTGTTGCGAAAGCTGATGGTTTTGTAGATAATTTCTTAAAAGAGAAAATGTTCAAGAAGAATTAATTAAAATGGGGGTATAACAAAATGGGCTTTCCACTTCATCCCGAAACAACACTTGAGGTTGTTCATTTATATGTATCAAATTTAAAGAAATCGCTAGAGTTTTATACAGAAGTATTGCGTATGAAGGTACTGGAAGAAAAAAGTACAATCGTTACGTTTGGTAATGAGGAAAATGAGCCACTTCTCATAATAGAAGAAAAGGAAGATGCTCTTCCGAAGCAAAGAGGTCGAACTGGTTTATATCACTATGCAATTTTATTACCAAACAGACAAGACTTAGCAAATATTCTTCGTCATTTTGTTGAGAGAGTACACCCATTACATGGTGGGGCTGACCATTTCTTTAGTGAAGCTCTTTATTTAGCTGATCCAGATGGAAACGGGATTGAAATTTATCATGATCGCCAAAAAGAAGTTTGGCATGATGAAAATGGAGAGCTACCATTTGTTAGTAACCCGTTAGACGGCGAAGGATTATTACAGCAAGGAAGTACATGGAATGGATTCCCGGCTGGTACTGTGATGGGGCATATTCATTTACATGTAGCTGACTTAGAAGAAGCGAAACGTTTCTATGTTGATGGTCTTGGTTTTGATGTAACAATTCCAGCTCGTAATGGAGCATTGTTCGTATCAGCAGGTGGTTATCATCATCATATCGGTTTAAATACATGGCAAGGTGAGGATATACCACCACAAATGCCAAATTCCGTCGGCTTGAAATATTTCACCATTGTACTAGCAGATGAAAAACAAAAAGAGCAAGTATGTGAAAGCTTAAAATATATTGGCGTGGTTGCTACGTATAAAGATGGAATATTACAGGCCAAGGATCCGTTTGGACATTGTATACATTTTAAAGTAAAAGGAGAAGCCTAAAAAAGGCTTCTCTTTTTACTTTCTTATAATAGCTTTTTCATTTTGTAAAAATAGTTCATCAAATTGCTTTGCAAGGTCAAAATCTAGTTTCGTTAAACCTTTTGCATTCCATGATGACAAAGTAATAATGACTGCTTTATACTGGATAAGGATAAATGGGTGGTGATTATGTTCTTCTGATAGTTTGGCGGCTTCAGAGACAAATTCGACTCCTTTTAAGTAGTCGGAAAACATATATTTTCTTTCAATCCATTTTTCATCTTTCACTGTCCATTTATCCAGCTTTGTTAATTCCTCTTGTACTTCTTCATTAGTTAATCGTAGCATCATTTTTCACATCCTTTACCTGCAGTAACGCAAGACCATTGTTAATAAGACGTGTTACAGATTCTTCAGTTGTGAAAGTAGAAAGTTGTTGTAATAATGCTGCTGATGCTTCGTGACCTTTGTTATGTTCTAAAAGCAATTCTAAAATTTCAAGACGAAGCAACCATTCTTTCGGATGAAATTTATTTAATACTTCTTGAATAGCTATTAATTGATCAGTATGAGTATCGTGTAAAATACTATCGTTACGTATATCTCGAACTGTTTGATACATACGTTCAAGCTCATTCAGTACAAGTGGATCAGGAGTTTCTTGTACTTCTTCATTCATCGGGAAAAATGCAGCCGCATCTGCCGCTCCTGGGAATACAGAAGTGATTTGTGAGCCGACAGCCATATCAAATGCTCCCCATGAAGGATCAAATAATAAGCGATCTTTATGAGTAACTGCACAATTTATAAAGGAGATAAGAGCAATTTTTTTATCATTTCTTACAATGTCTGTTACTGTTCCTTTTACATGAATGCCGCTTGCAAAAGTAAACTCTGCGCTATTTCCAATTGTAATGCCTAATGATTGTAATTGTTCTTCTGTACAATTTTCTAATGCAATATCACCATCTAGTAATCCGATTGGTGTCCCGAATCCATCGCTGTGCACAGATGTAGAATGATTTGCTAGTTGTTTATTATGAATTGCTAATGCAGTTGGTGAGCTTGTTCGTGTGTAAATAACTTCACCAGTATCATTTTTAATTGTCTCTGTAAATGTACCCGTAATTTGTAATCCACTACTTAGCTCAGTTGTAGCATGATTTTCGGAGCGGATTGCTTTTTCTAATCCTTCTGTGCCACCTGTTTTAAATGCCATCGTTGTAGAGAACTGCTCAAGTGCCTCAGTCAACTCTTCAAATGATTCACAAACAAATAGCTGTGGCTGCATTTTTGTTACGTCATAAGTTGTCCCGGTGCAAGCTTCAATTGAGAATGGAACTTTCTTTACAGCATCTGTTAAACAATGCTTACTTTCACCGACAGAGGAAAGGAGACCAGCACCGTAAATTTTGGGGTCATCTATATTACCGATTAGGCCGTATTCCACTGTCCACCAGAATAGACGTGAAATTTGTTCTGCTTCTGATAAACCAGAAACTAAGTTTTGTTTTTCGATTACCGCATTTTCAGCAGCTGCAACTTCATCAGGAGTAGAAGTCGGGCTTTCTTTTACAATCGTTAATGTACGAACAGCTTCAAAAGCCTCATGTTCTTCTTTTGTTGAGAAAGCTTTCGCTCCAATTTGTCCAAAGCGCTTCACATATTTTGCATATGTAGAATCAAGTAAAATCGGTGCGTGTCCTGCTGCTTCATGAACGATATCAGGAGCCGGTGTATACTCGATATTTTCTACTTTACGAATATCTGTTGCGATTGGTAGTAATCCGTGCCCCTGAAAATCGAAGAATGCTACGCCGGGAATAAGTCCGTCAATCGTTACAGCTCCCCAGCCGCTTGGTGCTAAGCATTCATTCATTTCTTCTACTTTTGGAATTGCATCTATATTAATACCAGATGATTGTAGTCCGTTAACATAGGATGGATGAGCAACATCTTTTAAAAAGCTATGGTTTTGTCTCATAATGTAACGCCAAACAGCGTGATTCACCGGTGTGTATTGATCATAATGCTGTGTAGATACGAATGGTTTTAAATGTGATGGAATTTCTGTTTTCTTTGTCATTTAGACATCCTCCTTTTTCTCTATAAAAATGAATACCTGTTTCGTATAGATTGCACCACCTCCTTTTATAATTGTAAGCGCTTATAAAATTTTATCATAAGATTCGGAATTATTTAATATTTGTTTGTGTGATAAATAGAAAAAGCCCCTATCGGAAAATCCGATAGGGGCGAAAAAATCGCGGTACCACCCTATTTGTAAGCGGAAAATATACTTACATCTCAAATACTGATAACGGAAAAAATCCGTCTTTTCCTTCATGCATAAAAGCACTACGAAAAAGAAGCTCCAGAATTGTAATTCGCACTTATATATGTGCTGATTCACACTCACCATCAGCTCTCTGTAACAGGGATATAAGATACTACTGCGATTCTTTCAACGCGTAATATATGAATTTATTTAAAAGGGAAAGGCGCAAAAAAGCCCCTATCGGAAAATCCGATAGGGACGATAAAAATCGCGGTACCACCCTATTTGTAAACAGAAAAATTGTTTACCACTCACTTTAAGATAACGGAAAGATCCGTCTTTCTCTTCATGCATAAAAAGCATTACGGGAAAGAAGCTCCAGAATTGTAATTCACGCTTGTATATGTACTGATTCACACCAACCATCAGTTCTCTGAGACAGGGATATAAGTCGCTACTAGTATTCCTTCAAAGCCGATATATAATTCGTTCAACTAAACTATGTTTTGTATTATAAAACTATATTTAAAAGCTTGTCAACAATAATTTTATTATTTCACTTCTAAATCAACGTTTAAATTAGTTGTATTTCCAGCTGCATCAGTTGCTACAATGTGGATTGTATTTTTCCCTTGTTGTAATTGATTACGATCGAAATAAATTTCAAAGTTTTTTTCCCAAGGGTTCAGGAATGCATTTTCCCATACGCCATTTTCATTAATTTCATACTGTATCGTTACGGGATGTCCTGGAGCAACCCAACCAGATTCTGTCATCCAATCTAATAGTATATCGTTTACTTTCCCTCTAATGACAAGATTTTCTTGATCAATTTCGTATGTTAACTGAGGCGCAGTACGGTCAATAAACACAGCTCCTGTTTGTTTCGTTTCTCCTCCAGAATTAGAAGCAACAGCTTCGATTTGGTATAAGCCATCAGGTAGAGGGGATCCATCAGTTTTTGTACCATTCCATTTGAAAGATTTATAACCAGGTGTTTCGTTTTTACCTTGATACACCATACCTTGATATGTTACTCGGTCTTTCGTAATTAAATTAGCATGAAACGTTACATCCTCAACTGGTGTAACTAAATAGTAATTGATAAGGTTGTCATCTAGTATTCGGTCATTATTTGGACTGAAAGTAGAATTAACAATTTCAAGGCCATCAATACGTTTGTATTCTTTCGGATCAATGCTAAATGTAAATGGAATACGCATTTCTTCAGTCTTCCCTTGCTCTTTTACATATAGATTTCCTGTATATACACCTTGTGGTAAGGAGCTATCTACAGTAATTGTAAAAGGCTTTTCGATGTTACTATTAGGTTTTACGCTAACAGAAGAAGAGAAAGAAGTTTGAACTTTCGTTTTTGTATCTAATAGTTCAATACGAGTTGAAAAGTTTTTCTTTTTGCTAGAAAGATTTTGCAATGTAATATTTTGTGTTAATTTTACTTTTCCGCTATTCGGTTTAATTAGACCGAAACTTACATTGTTTGGTGTAACTAATGCATCCGCTTTTACTGCTTTTGGAATATTAATTAAACCGGATCCTTGTGCCATCACAGGATATGTATTTTCATTTACGTCTTTTAATGTTTTTGCTGTATTGGCAAGAGATGATTTTAATTGTTCTGTCGTCCAATCAGGATGCATTTGACGTAATAGAGCAACTGCCCCCGTTACTTGCGGTGCAGCCATACTTGTCCCATTGTGAGATTCATAGCCACCTCTTGGTACTGTACTTGTAATTTGCACGCCAGGTGCAACAACATCAGGCTTTATAAGCCAACTTCCTTGCGATGGTCCCCTTGAACTAAAGTTCCCAATAAGTTCTGTTTGGTTTGGTTGTCCAATTTTTATATTTTTCTTGCGCTTTGTAATTAAATTTTTCAACTCTTCACCATTCGTATTGGATAGTTGCATAACTGGAAGAGCTACTTCTTCACGTCCAAAATATTCAGGCATAATATTAATTTCTTTTTCGTTAGAAATTAGTAGCACGCCGAGAGCGCCAGCTTGTTTTGCTTGTTCTGCTTTTACTAACGTGCTCGAAGTTCCTTGCAAGACAAGAGCGAACTTACCTTTGACATCTTGTTTAGCGTAATCACTTGGATTACCGTATCCAACATATACAAGTTGGGCATCGTTTCCTACTTGGAAATCCGATTTTGATAAAGGTAATCCTTGGTAAGATTTATTGGAACCAGCTACTTGGAATGTTGGAAACGGAATAGAAACTGTAGATGCTCCAACAGAGATGACACTACTTGCATTACCAGGAGCGTCAACAGACCAAGGTTTTGGTCCATCATTTCCATTTGAGACGACCGCAGTAACACCAAGTTTTGCTGCGCGTTCTAACGTCATTGTTACAGGTTGATTAGGTACATTCAAATCTTGACCAAGAGATAGATTTAAAACATCGGCACCATCTTAAATAGCGTGCTCAATACCTTGAATAATATCATCGGTCGTACCAGTACCACCATCATTCATGACACGGTAAGCGAGTATAGAAGCATTCGGAGCGATCCCCTTTATTTTTCCGTTACCAGCAATAATTCCAGCAACATGGGTACCGTGGACGTTTCCATCCATCGGATCATTATCTTCATCGACTGTATCATAGCCACCGATATAATTTGCTTGTAAATCAGGGTGGGTATAGTCTACACCTGAATCGATAATAGCGACTTTCATTCCTTTTCCATCAAGGGGTTTGCCAGTTGGATCTTTTAAATTCCAAGCTTCAGGTGCACCAACTGTAGGGCCCCCAACGTTTGGTGTTGCTTGATCTGCTGGGTTTTTTGATGTTTCATGTAACTTATATGTTAAGTTCGGATAAATTGCTTTTACTTCAGGTAAAGAAGCTAAAGCAGCAATTTGATCTCCTGGGATAGAAATAGAAAATCCAGAAAATAATGTACTATATGTTTCTTTTATCGTTGCCTTCGGTGCTTTTTCTTTAATTTTCTTTGTTGTATCCTCTTGTGCCTTTTTTAGTTGCGCATGGTATGATTGCACATTGCTATTTTTTAAATCTGGAGCATGCTGAATGTTACTTTGTGAAGCGAGTGGAGCATGTTGCAATTCTACAATGACTGAAATTTCTTTTGATGTTTTTGTTTCAACATTTTGCGCGATTTTATTTTCTCCCCATTGCTCAATATTCGCTTTTAACTGTGGACTAAATTGCTTCTCTTTTTGCAGTGACTCAGCATGGGCGCTTAAAGCTCCAAAACTCGAAAAGACGAGCGCCATACTTAATAGTGTAGATGTAGTTTTTTTCATTGAAATTCCCCCTAATAAAAAGTGCCAATATTCCGAAAAATTATCTTACATTTTTGTCGTTAAATATAAAAATGAATGTTGGATAAACTATAATTTCGACATAATTCATACCAATCCTCTTTGAATTGAAAATTTCTCGGGAAATTTTCGGAGACTATGTCGAATGGATATTTTTCACATATTGTAGGTGGAAAGTGAGGAATGCTATGAGGGAAATGGGGGTGCTATATGAAAAGGTTTATAGTAAGTGGAATCGTGATTCTGTGCCTTTTTTTCTGTTTAACTTCTATTACTAGCGCAGAAAATAATGGAGTGAAAGTTGCTTTTATTCGTAATCATAATCTATGGGTTAAAATCGGTGAGAAAGAAAAACAAATTACAAAAGGAGAGTACATAACAGGGCCGAAATGGTCACATAATGGAGAATGGCTTGCATATGCAAAAGGAAAGAAGCGAAATCATTTGGAACTGTATCGGCTGAAAGATGGAAAGAAAGTTACACCATCTCAATCAGAAGCATCGAATTATCAATGGTCACCAACAGAGAATATAATTGCCTTTGTATTTGCACGTACATTAAATATATTTGATGCTGAAAAAAAGAAAGCAGATTTTGAAAATGTAGCCAATGGTGTAGGTGACTATGCATGGTATCCTGATGGTAAGAAGTTTCTTGTATCATCAGAAGCGTACTTGCTTCCAACAGGATGGACAGGTGCTCAGTTATATGAAATACAAAAGGATGCAAATATGAATCCTCATAAGATGAAACATTTATATGCACTACCGAATGAGCATGATGACTTTTTAGCATTAGTTGGAAGTGGATTTAAGTGGTCGCCAGATCAAAAATGGATTTCGTTTTTGGCAGTACCAACAGCTTCTTTGTCAGCGGATAGTAATACACTTTGCTTAATTCGATCAGACGGCAATCGTTTTGAAACAGTAGATCAAATGTTATTAAACACACAATGGTTCAAATGGGCGCCATCAAAAAATACATTAGCCTATATTGAAGGCAGCGGGAGAGTTGCTTTAGAGAATAAGCATTTAAAAATAAAAGAATTGCCGGCTCTCCAGCAAAATACATTTACTCCAAAAGGCTATGTTGATTGGGATTTCACATGGAAGAACGATAATGTAATTATCGTTTCAAGGGCAAAGGAAGCAGAGCTATCGGTCCCTCTAGAAAAAAGACCACTACCATCTTTATATGCAGTAAATAGTATAAACGATGAACAAAATCAAATTACAAAGCCATCAAATAGCCAAGGCGATTATAACCCTATTTTTATTAAGAAGAGCAACCAATTAATGTGGCTCCGTTCAAATCGTAAGAAAGCTGATGTATGGCTTGCTCATAGCGATGGGAAATATGAAAAGAAGTGGATTGAAAATATAGATGTGCCAGAGTGGTATTATGAGAAATGGAATTGGGAAGATGTCGTTTCGGCTAAAGACGAGTAAAAAAACCTGCCTAAAATATAATTTTTAGGCAGGTTTTTCAATGTTATTTATGTGTTTTATTTGGCTTTTTTTTCGCGGGGTTCCCGTTTCCTTGGCGCTTTCTATTTTGTTCATCTTTTGCTTGTTTTTCATGTAATGTATCTAAAAAATCATTTGAGTTACTCATTTTTATATCTCTCCTTTTTTCATTGCGTCCTAGTTACTATAACCATTTAGGAGGAAAATCATGAGATAAAAGTTAAGCGCTTAGTTTTCTTCGGTAGTATAAGTAAAATAGTCCATACTTGAGACTCCCACGACTAAAGTCGCAAGCCCGAATCCTTACGGATTTACGGGTGGGATTCTTGAATGACTAAGCGTTCGCAATCCATTTCTGCTTTGAACAGCCTTCAAGATAAGGGCATCTCATTGCCCCTCCTAAACCAGACCATAAAGGTGCTTAGGCTGATTGACTGTTACCATCAATCACAGTTGCGCAGCGAATATTCATCGCTCCAACGATATCACGATGTGTCTTAAACCCACATGGACACTTATATTTTCTATCTTGAGCCTTATTCTTTTTAGCACATTTCGGACAACTTTGACTTGTATAAGCTGGATTCACATATTCAATCTGAATACCAGCTATCATTGCTTTATACGAAATAAATTGTGACAAACGATAGAATGACCAAGTGTGTAGGTTTTTTTCGTTTTTACGGCTTGTTCTTGCCGTCTGTCTTATATTCGTTAGTTGTTCTAATCGAATGACAGAAATATGATTTGCAATCGCAAAATTAATAATCTCACGACTTATTTTGTGATCTTTATCTTGCATCCATCTTTGCTCTTTATCATCCATTCGCCGAATGGCTTTCACCTTTTTGTCTTTTCCTAACTTCTTACGAACACTACGAAACTTACGCTTCTTATATTTATTGTGCCTACCACTCCCAAAGAAACGAACCTTATCATCATCTGTGATTGCTACCGCGGGGACCTTGAGACCTAAGTCTACGCCTAAAATTTTCGTTCCTGTCCTTTTATTGATAGGAAGTGTGACAGATATTTGGGCTATCCATTTATTCGATTTCTTTGTGATGCGAAGTGTACCTAATTTATGTTTTAACAGATTCAGATTACGATTGTTTTTATCACTTAATAAAGCCCGGATTTTTACACGAGTCGACTTTCCATTTACCTTAAATGGGATTGAAATATAAGTAGGTTCAAATGAATAATTTTGATTGTTCCATACACAAACAGGTCTCTTTAGAATTGGGATGATTTTATAATGGCTTTTCTTTACTTTTGTAGCAAACAAACTTTTCGCATCTTTAATCGCTTGATTTTTCACTGCACTTGGGATATTTGCTTCAATATTTTTTGTGCTTTTTTTCGTACTTTTCTTTGCTTCCACCATTTCCGATACAAGTGTATTTATAACTTTTATATATTCTTGACTGCTTTGTTCCAATAAACAGATTTGTCCTTTTGTTGGAATCAATTTCACTTTCACTGTTAGGGTCTGTGACATACGTTTCATCCCCTTGTTTTTTTGATTTTCAACATCGTGTTCATCTGATACATTTCTAGCAATCATAACAAAATCAGAACGTGTTTATAAACTTTACAACTGCATGAAACGAGGAGATCTTCCTCTCAAACACTTTGAAATATTCTTCTATCATCATTTATTCTAGTTATATCATTTATTTTCGAAAGATTCCAATAAAACTCCGAAGAAACCACCTATACTTTGGATACTTAAAGTACCACGAACCTTGCGATTTTTAGTGGTACTCCGTATCCAACCTCACTTTCATCCCATGCCTAAAGGCGATGGGCTTTCTTGTTCGGGAAAAGCTGTAATGAATAATATAAGTAAAACTTGTAACTCTACATTTTCTTTTAAAATAGTTGCGACAGAATATGGTAAGTAAGGTGATGTATCGCTCGTTCCTAAACCTAACCATTTGTTTAAGAGGTTAATGATACAAAATATGAAAACACCAGACCAGCTTGCGATAATTGCTTTTTGCTTAATTTTTGTTTCACGCTCATCATCTGTAATCCAAGGATTAGCAGTTTTATCACTATTAAGAAAGCCATTTATGTATCCCCATATGATCATGCCGATAAAGAGGATAATCCATTTCATATTTGTAATCCTCCTCTTCTTGTAAAAAGTATTTTATATATAATCGTAATGTTTTCCAAATATTGATGGCAAATACTTTTTACATCCTGCTTTTTAAAATAGCAGGAGTAAAGAAAAAAATAGGGAAGAAATATGTGAGACTATTTCCTAGTGAGAGGAAGAGGAGAATGAAACTTGTCTTTGTTCGGCATGGTGAAGGTGAGCATACGAAAGATGTACCATTAAGTTTACAAGCGGTGAATCCGCAATTGACGGGCGTGGGAAAGAAGCAGGCTAAATTGCTTCAGTGCGATATACCATTACAAGAAAAGGATATATTAATCGCTAGTCCTACACGTCGAACTTTACAAACTGCAACAATATGGGGTGCGGAAGTTGCTTGTCAAAAAATTGTTCACCCATATATATCCCCGCGTATTTTTCCTTATCGGGAATCCGCCAAAACATTGCCGTGCGATCAATTGTTAGATCGAAAGATAATAAAAAAATTATTTCCGCATTTTTTGTTAGAAGAAAGTACAAATGAATTGTTATGGAATGAGGGAGTCAATATCATCTCGGAGATGGAATTTCAACAAATAGTAGATGAATTTCTGCACTGGTGCTATCAGTTAAAAACAGAAAAAATTTGTATCGTTTCACATGATGGAACAATTACAGCGTATAGGCAATATTTACATAAAGTCGCTTTAACTAGAGCTGATTTTTTGAAAGAAACGGGTATATATGAAATGGACTTATAGGAGTAGGATTTGTAATGGAAGAGTTAGGAGAAGATGTGTATGACTTAAATGAGCAGAGAGTATACTTTAACGTAGCGAAAATTAAGTAATATGCAAAATTGCATATTACACATATTTTAAATGGTTGGTGTAAGTTTGGGGAGTTGAAACTAGTAGAATTCATTTTACATAATGATGCAAAATCGCATGTTAGATAGATAGATTATGTAGATGGAAATGTAGCACTTATATTTACAATACGCTTATTTTACGGGTTTATTAACCATAAAAAACGTTAGAAGAGGCTTTTCAAGAAGCAAGAGTAATCGATGAGGAGACGCATACATTTCGATTATATAAATAGCATGAAACACATTTGTTCTATATTCGAATAAATGTGTTTCACATTTAACTCACAGTTTTTTTACATTTTATTCAATGAAAATGATTATCACCTGTGGTATGATATGTTCAAGTTTTTACAGGTAATAAAAGTTACTATATAAACGTTAGTTTTTAATGTTTAATATGTATGTCACAAATTATTCATAATTAACGTTTGAAAAATAAGTTACTAATGTTATTATATTATCTGTAACTGACTTAATTACACCTTTAGGAGGAAGATATGGTTATTCAATTTTTAAGAGAAAACAAAGCAGTTTCTTTTGTATTAGCAGTAATTCGAGTATATCTTGGTTACACATGGTTAATGGCTGGAATCGGTAAACTACAAGGAAAAGGATTCGATGCAACGGGTTATTTACAAGGTGCAATTGAAAAATCTAAAGGAGCACAACCGGCTGTTCAATCTTGGTGGGCATCATTTTTACAAGAATTTGCAATTCCAAATGTAGATCTGTTTAATACACTTGTAACATGGGGAGAAATTTTAGTTGGAATTGGTTTAATTGTAGGCTGTTTAACAAAAACAGCGGTCTTTTTTGGTCTTTTAATGAACTTTTCTTATATGTTTAGTGGGTCAATTGGTGTGAACCCTGAGATGGTTATCTTATCTATGTTCGTTCTTGTTTCCGGTATGAATGCTGGGAAATTTGGAATGGATGGTTTCGTTATCCCGAAAGTATTGGGATCAAAAACTCAAAATCGTCAAAAGCAAGCTGCTTAATATATGAAAACGGGTATCTCAAAATGAGATACCCGTTTATTTTTCAGCATTTATAGGATTTTTCTCGAAGAAATCTTTTACATACCCTACAAATTCTTGTGGCTCTTGACGAAATGGAGCATGATAACCTTTTTCAATAATATGGAAAGTGCTATTTTTTAAGAATTGATGATAAGTTTCTCCCTCTTTCCAAGAAACGCTACTATCATTTTTTCCCCATATAATTAAAGTTGGTTGTTTTATTTCATTTGCATTGATTTGAAGACGTCTAGGCCACAACTTCATTTTATTATAATGTTCCTCATCATTGCGCTTGAATTTAACTTTGCTCTCATCATAATCTGCAATAGAAGAAATGGCACTTAAATCAGTCGACAACGTTGGTTTTGGTGAACCTTGTTTATTAACGAACGTATGAGGGCCGCCTGTAGCATCAGTTAAAATAAGGTGGGTAACCGCTTCAGGGTATAAATATGTTAAATTAAGAGAAATTTCTCCGCCCATCGAATGTCCCAGTATTGCGAATGAGTCATACCCTAGTTTTTTCATTAACTTATAATACAAATTTGCATGAGTTGGGAAAGAATAATAAAAATCCATCGGCTTAGAGGAACGTCCGAACCCTAAAACATCAACAGAAATAATTGTATGATCTTTTGCTAAATCTGAGTAAATCTTTTGAAAACCATCGGATGATCCTCCAAATCCATGGATCATAAGTAAAGGTGGTTTTTCATCACCAATCTTTTTAAAGTAAATCGTTTGACCATCTATCTCTACCATTTTTTCCTCGGTAGCTAGTTTCGCTGTAATTGTATTTTTAACTTGTTTTACTTGTTCTACTGGCTTTTCTGCTGCACTACATCCTACTAATAGTGTAAGAGTAAGACAACCTACCATAAAATAGCTAAATCGCTTCAATTAGGTGTCTCCTTTCTAACATAACGCTGCATCTATCATAGCAAATAGCATATTACGATTTCCAGGAAGTTGATTACCATTCTTTATCATAAGAGGTGAAAGGAGCGTTTCCTGGAAATTTGCTGTTTGAAGAAATTGGCGGAAAATGAATTGTGAATGCGGAACATCAATGCGTATTGTCCCATTCCACGATTTACAAATCATTTCTAATAACTGAATAGAGTCTTTTTCTTTTTTTGAAATAAGTGGAGTGATGCATAGTACATCTCCTTTTTGTATGCATAAAGCAAAAGCATCTATTTGATTATCCCGTTCTATTTTAAAGGAGTAAGTTGCTCTCGATAGTAGTGATGAATAAAGCTTAGAACGATATGCACCAGTCGTAGTTTCATCAAGAGAAATTAGAGATTGAACATCCGTCTGCTGAATTTGTTTTATGGGAACAAAATTTGTATTTTTGTAAGTCGCTTGTTTTTCGAAACGATGAATGGTTGTTATTGATTGAAATCCATAAGATTCATATAAGGATTCACCAGCTTTTGTTGCAATGAGCGTAATAGGGAGCGATGGATGAGTTACTTTTAAGCTATTGTTTAACAAAATACGGCCAATTCCTTTTCTTTGAAAATCAGGATGCACGATTAACATACCGATAGAAGAAAATCCAGGGGCAAATGAAAAGACGCCGCCCGCTGCAATAAGTTTATTCTCATGTACATAGCCAAAAATTGTGCCAATGGAAAGGTACATATGGAATTGCTCTTTCATAAAAATCTCATGCTGTAACCACCCGACTGATTTGCAAAGAGAGAGTAAATCTGGAATGGAAGATTCGTCTAGTTTTACTGTTTTCATAAAGTTCACCATATTTCTATTTAAATTAGAAAAAATAAGAATAATATTACGAAATGTAAAATAATAGGTTCGTATTAAAAGAAATCCAACATGTTTATATTTTTCTTTGTAAAGGGGAGTATGCTTGATATGAAAAGACAAACTTATACAAATTATAACTGAAATTTACATAAGTTAACAAAAAATTTACATATAACTCATTTTCTCTTAACAGTCTTCTATTAAATTTGATAGTGGGAAATGAATAACCTAATTAGGGGGACAAGACAGTGAAAAAGTTTGTAAAAAAAGCATGGCCATTTGCAGTTGTGGCGTCGTTAGCAGTTACTTCGGTAGCAACATGGAATTTTACGCGTTCTAGTGAGGTTAATGCGGATGAGAACGGAAACAATGCAAAAATTAAAAATGTCATTGTATTAATTGGGGATGGTATGGGGCCTTCATATATGACAGCTCATCGTTATATGAAAGATAATCCAAAAACATTTGAGATGGAATCTACAGAATTTGATAAGCATCTTGTAGGAACACAAAAAACATATCCAGAAGATGAACATGAAAATATTACAGACTCTGCATCGGCAGCTACTGCGATGTCAGCAGGTATAAAAACATATAATGCAGCTATTGCAGTAGATAATGATAAAGCTGAAGTGAAAACAGTATTGGAGCAAGCGAAAGAAAAAGGGAAGTCAACGGGACTCGTTGCAACTTCTGAAATTACGCATGCAACACCAGCTGCATTCGGTGCACATGATATTAGTCGTAAAAATATGGATGCAATTGCAAATGATTACTTTGATGAGAAAATTAAAGATAAGCATAAAATAGATGTTATGCTTGGCGGTGGCGTAAATAACTTTGTTAGAAAAGACCGAAATCTTACAGAAGAATTTAAGAAGTCTGGTTATAGTTATGTAACAGATCGTAATCAATTATTAAATGATAAAAGCGATCAAGTTCTTGGTTTATTTGCACCAGGTGGTTTAGATAAAATGATTGATCGTACTGACAAAACACCTTCATTAGAAGAGATGACAAATGCAGCGATTGAGCGCTTGAACAAAAATAAAAATGGTTTCTTCTTAATGGTCGAAGGTAGTCAAATTGATTGGGCTGGACATGATAATGATATTGTCGGTGCAATGAGTGAAATGGAAGACTTCGAAAAAGCGTTTAAAGCAGCAATTGAGTTTGCGAAAAAAGATAAGAACACATTAGTTGTTGCAACTGCAGACCATGCTACTGGCGGATTATCTTTAGGTGCGAATGGTGAGTATAATTTTAAAGTAGATCCGATTAAAGCTGCGAAACGTACGCCAGACTTTATGGCAAATGAGATTGTAAAAGGTGCAAATGTAGAAGAAACATTGAAAAAGTATATTGATCTACAATTAACACCAGAAGAAATTAAAGCTGTAAATGATATAGCTCCATCAAAAGATGTAACAAAGATTGATAATGCAATTGAAGATATCTTCAATAAGCGTTCGGTTACAGGTTGGACAACGGGTGGACATACAGGTGAAGATGTGAACGTATATGCATTCGGACCAGGTAAATACTTATTCTCTGGCGTTCAAGAGAATACAAATATAGCTAAACGTGTCTTTGACATTGTTGGCGGCGGCGACCCGAATAAAGGAAGACGCTAATTATAAATGAAAGTGAGGCGAAATGCCTCACTTTTCTTTTTAGGAGATGGAAAGATGAGATTTTTTTTAGGGAAATTAAGATTCCTTCTAGTATTTGTATTATTGCTAGTTGGGTGTCAATCTCAAGAGAATAATATAGAACAAAAATCTGCTGAAAAAACTGAGGAAAAGGTACATATAACGAAAGAAGAAGAGAAATCCATTCAAGATGTTATTGAGGCATTTGTACGGACGACGAATGAAAAAAATCTTGCTGAACATATGGAGTTATTTTCAAAGAAGATGCCTAGTGCTGAAGACTTAAAAACACAAAAGGAAGCGGCATTTCAGAAGGGAAATAAGAAAATAGAATTAGAACATATGAATATGAAAGCTCGTAAAGGTGGGCTTGTTATTGTTGAAACGGCGGAAAAAGAAGTAGATGGAGGGGTTACTCTTCAGAAGAAAATGCAGTACGCACTTGGAAAAGAAGAAGAAGGGTGGAAGATTGAAGAGGTTCGTACGATAGAGAAGAAATAAAAAAAGGTTCTCATAGGAGAGAACCTTTTTATAGTGGTAATAAAATTTGATTTGAACATGCTTCAATGTCATCAATATCTTGACGGATTGTTGCCATCTTATTATCGAGGTCTTCAGCTTTCATAGCAGCGTCATGTAGTTCATCTTTCAAATAGTCAGGTATATTTCCTTCATATTTGTAGTAAAGTTTATGTTCTAAACTTGCCCAAAAGTCCATGGCAAGTGTACGTAATTGAATTTCTGCAAAGACATCTTTCGTACCAGAATTTAGTGACAATGGATATTTTATTATCATATGCAAACTTTTATAGCCATTTCCTTTTGGATTAGCAATATAATCTTTTACTTCTACAATTTCCATGTCTCCACGATTTTCAATAACTTTTTTTAAATGATAAATATCTTCTACAAAGCAACATGTAATACGGATGCCAATAATATCTTGTAATTGTGTTTGAGCATTTTCAACTGTTGGTGATAAGTTTTTACGCTCAAGCTTTCTAATGATACTTTCGGGTTGTTTAAGTCTTGTTTTTATATGTTCAAACGGGTTGTAGTCTTCTAAAAATTGAGCTTCCCGGTTCATAATTTCAAATTTAGTTTTTAACTCTTCTAAAGCGAATGTATAAGGTAATACAAAAGCTTTCCAGTAGTTAACGGTTGATTGATTATATTCCATTTATATACACACCTTTTCTTATTTACAAGTGAAGTTGTTACTATACTAAACACCAAATCATGTAGGCGCAAGCAGCAAATGATGAGATCATAAAGCGATATTTAGTTTTCATCTTTTCAACCCCTTTCAAATGAAATTATATATGAATAAACGTCATGGTTAGTAATTTCATTATGTACAATTCTTATAGTAATAGATTCATGTGAAATTCGTATGAACTAATTGTTGCAGCTTTTTGTCTTTTTGCTAATGACTTTTGGTTTTGTTTGTTATAATTACCTTAAATTGTAATGAGGGAGAGGGTATGATGAATCCAAAAGATAAAGAAAGAAAAGAGCAAGTGGCTCATATTATTGAAATTCCAGATGAATATAGGCTTGTTGTAGATGATCAAGAAGGAGTGGATGATCCTCATCATTTATTATGGTGGGGGCATAAAGAGGATGAGGAGAAACAGATACAAATTTCATTAAATAGGCATACAGGTAATCTATTTGAATTCAGGATAGATGATGAAAATTATTTTTCGAGTGATAAAGAAGTGATAGAGGAAAATAAGGCAAGAGAGATTGCAAATGTATTTATAAAAAAATATGTGGAAGAAAGATTAGAATTTTATACATATGTGTCAATTAAGGATGACTGGCGTGGTTGGAAAGAAATAAATTATATGCAGGAAGTGAATGGATATCCATTGCCGGATAAAGGATGTGTTGTGCGAGTTCATCCTTCAGGTAATGTTGTGAATTTCCGTTATAACGGAGGGAAAAGTATACAGGAAAAACCGTTATGGCCAATTGAAATTGTTGATGAGAGCACAGTTTTAGATAACCTCAAGGCTAGACAAGATATAAGACTTGTATTTGCTGATTTAACATACTCCTCATGTGAATATGAAAGTGGAGAAGAAGTAAAAGGGTACCATCTTGTGTATGAGCCAGAACCTAGTCATACGTTTATTGATGCAAGTACAGGTAAAGATTTGTTTGGCCGAGATCATTATAAATTGCCTCCAACTGTAGCTGTTGAAAAACCGAAAAAAGGTAGCAGGCAAGATGATATATTCGATTTATTTGACTGGGATAAAGAAAGTTTTACAAAAGTAGCTGAGACGGAAAATGAAGATGGAATAAGGATGAAATTTGTTCCGAAAGAGGAATTACAAAAACAGAAAGAAGAAAAGAATCCATATTTAATGAATGAATTCTTTAAAAAGCATTTACCGATGTTAAAATATAATAATTTAGTTGGCATTACGATTGATAAATCAACCAATGAATTAATTGGTTTTATAAAACTGACAGACGATAAAGAAGTAAAACAAATACTGTCTAGAGAGGAATGTTTACAAAAAGTACTTCAATTTCTAGAACGAGTTATTCCAGATATCACACAATATCTTCGTCTTTGGGAAGAACGTGAAGAAGCAGAAGATGGGATTGAAAGATTTACCTTTTCCGTATATGTGAATGGTATTCCAGCAGAGTATAACCAATTTAGGGTTAATATCAATACAGAAAATGGTGCTGTGATGCACTATTCAGGAGAATCTAGCAACATTATAAAAGAATTACTTGCATATGAAACAACACCAAAAGTAACAAAAGAAAAAGTGTTAGAAATATATAGAGGGGCCATCCGAGTTAAATTAGAATGGTTTATAGATCATGATGCAGAGGAAACGAAATACGAACTACTGTATAAACAAACGACGGATGAAAATCATAAAGAACCCTTCGACTGTAGTCGAGAAATTCGTTATATTGATGCCCACACTGGGGAAAAGATTTGGAGGAAATAAGTCTTTAAATAGGGAAAAAGGTCTTCGAGAGAAGACCTTTTTTAGAAAGAACGATTATTCTTCGCATGTATCAATTTTGTATAACCACTTCTGTACACTAGCAGGTGGTCCTTCTGTTCTCCACTTTGTTGTACACATTCCGCAAGAACAGTGAACTTTCCCTTTTGCAAAAATACCGACAATTTCAGGAGTATATCCCCATGCGTGTTTTGCAATATTCATCTTTCGGCGCATTGTACGCTGACATTGGTGTCTTGTATAAGCACGTGTTCTTTCAAATTTCATATTTGTAATCCCTCCTTGTAGTACAAGCAGCTTGCAAGAGCGTACAAGGAGTTCATCTCTTACAAGCTACTCGGGTACAAGAAGGTAATAAAATGTTTCACATTTTACCCTCCTATCTTTTGTTTAAGTATACGTAACGAAGCTTTGTGCGACAAATATCATGCTTAAAAACATGTTGGAATGATATCGTACAGACACAAACAACCTCATGCCCACATACACATAGTAAAGACCACTATTTTGGCGGAGGTGAAAGGTTTGAGTCTATTCGCCGCAATTGGATATATGGTTCGAGAAGTGTTTGTATTTGTTTCTTATGTGAAGAACAATGCGTTCCCGCAGCCGTTATCATCAGATGATGAGAGAAAGTACTTAGAGTTAATGGAGCAAGGTGATGCTCAAGCGAGAAATCTTTTAATTGAACATAATTTACGGCTTGTAGCTCATATTGTTAAGAAATTCGAAAACACCGGTGAAGATGCAGAAGATTTAATTTCAATTGGTACCATTGGGCTTATTAAAGCGATTGAAAGCTATTCAGCAGGGAAAGGAACTAAGCTTGCAACATATGCAGCGCGCTGTATCGAAAATGAAATTTTGATGCATTTACGTGTACTGAAGAAAACGAAAAAAGACGTTTCACTTCATGATCCAATCGGGCAAGATAAAGAGGGTAATGAAATATCGCTTATTGATATATTAAAATCAGAATCTGAAGATGTAATTGATATGATTCAGCTTAGTATGGAGTTAGAAAAAATTAAAGAGTATATCGATATTTTAGACGAACGAGAGAAAGAAGTAATTGTGAAGCGTTTTGGACTTGGGCTTGATAAAGAGAAAACACAGAGGGAGATTGCGAAGGCACTCGGTATTTCAAGAAGCTACGTATCGCGAATTGAAAAGCGTGCTTTAATGAAAATGTTCCACGAATTTGTGCGGGCTGAGAAAGAGAAAAAAGCAAAAGAATAATGTATATTGTAGGCAGCTACACTTTAAAAGTGGCTGCTTTTCTTTCGGGAAAACGGAAAGAAAACGAGCTGCTCTCAGAAGAAATACATGTTCACTGTTGAAAATGGCGGGTTCTATCTGTAATATTAGAAGGTGCTAAACAATTTAAGAATAAAAATTATACTTAGTTTTTCTTCGTGTATAACGAGACGGCTCCATTCTATATGTGGGAATAAGAACCAATTTTACATATGATATAGAGAGAAAAGAAGGGGAAACTAAAGTTATAGGCTGATTAGGAGGTTTCGTAATTTGCGACGGACATTATATCGACTTATGATCGAACTTACAAATGGTCGTTTTACTTCTTATATATTACGTAAATTTGCACAATCTCGTTTGAGCTCTATCATTATTCCATCGTATGCGAAAGTTTTTCAAATTAATCAAGATGAGATGGAAAAGGGTTTGAAGGAATATCGAACATTGCATGATTTATTTACACGTAGGCTAAAAGAAGGAAAGCGTAGTATTGATACTGATGCATCGAGTATCGTTAGTCCTGTTGATGGTGTTTTTGCTGATCAAGGTCCTATTGAGGATACAAAAACATTCGATATAAAAGGAAAGCGTTATTCAATTGTGGATATGCTAGGTAATGAAGAGCGTGCAAAGCGATATGCAGGCGGTACATATATGGTAATTTATTTGAGTCCAAGTCATTATCATCGTATTCATAGTCCGCTCTCTGGCTCTGTGACTGAAAGATTTGTACTCGGCAGAAAATCATATCCGGTAAATGCAGCGGGTATGGAGTATGGGAAAGAACCATTGTCAAAAAATTATCGCTCTGTTACAGAAGTAAATAGTGAAGGCGAACATATGGCGCTTGTAAAAGTAGGTGCTATGTTTGTTAATAGTATCGAGCTCCTTCATGAAAGAAGTACTGTTCAAAAAGGTGAAGAGATGGCATACTTTACATTTGGCTCAACAGTTGTTTTATTATTTGAAAAAGATATGATTGAAGCAGTGCAGGAATTGACAAGTGGGCAAGAGCTGCGTCTTGGTGAAAAAATTGCAACCCGAGTATCTCATAAGTAAAGAAAAGATTTTATAATATACTTATAAAGCTCTAATTAAGAAATGTGGACAAAGATGCTTGATGAAGAAATCCCCTAGATGGGAGTACTTGTTTATTCGAGAGCCATCGCAGGATGGCTCTTTTTACAGGTCAATCAGCAATCTATATGTACTCAAGAAGATTTGACGAGCTTGTCCTCTAACGAGCGTCTAATAATTTCTTGTTTTATAAGTAAAATGAAGTCGGGATTTAATTTTAGTTCTTTTGCTTTATAATAAGACTCAGTGAGTAAATCAGTAGATAGCTGTTCCATATGTTTTGTTTTCAAGGTGAGTCACCTCCTAATAATATAAGGATTGATTCGTTGTTGCATTTAATGTACCAAAAAAATATGACAGTCACAAACAAGAGGTTATCCACATACCTCAGTGGATAAAATGTGTATAGAATGTTAGTAAATTCCGAATTGACTGAAAAGTTAATGTGGAAAGTGTGTACAAGTTTATCCACAGGTTATTTATCGAAAAATGCTGTCGAAAAATTTTATGAAAAATCCTCAAAGAGGTGAAAGAAATTGAAGTTATTTTTACCAAATGAATATGTGAAAAATGTATATCATGTTCAACCAGAAGATTTGAAAAAACGTGGAATTAAAGGAGTTATTACTGATTTAGATAACACTTTAATTGAATGGGATCGTCCAAACGCAACACCACAGCTTGAAGAGTGGTTTTTGAAAATGAAAGAAAATGATATTCAAGTAACGGTCGTTTCAAATAATAATGAGCAACGCGTTAAAGACTTCGCTGACCCATTAGGTATTCCGTTTATTCATAGTGCGCGCAAACCGTTTGTTCGCGCATTTAAGCGTGCGATACACGAGATGCACCTGCAGCCAGACGAAGTTGTAGTAATTGGAGATCAGTTACTAACGGATGTGCTCGGCGGGAATCGTGTGGGACTTCATACAATTTTAGTTGTACCGGTAGCGCAAACGGACGGATTGGTGACACGCTTTAATCGAAAAATTGAACGAAGAATTATGAGAAACATGAAGAAAAAAGGCTTAATTAATTGGGAGGAATAAAGTTTGACTGAAATAATTAAATGTATTGGTTGCGGTGTAGAAATTCAAACAGAAAATAAAAATGAAATAGGATACGCTCCTGTATCATCTTTAGAGAAGGAACAAGTAATTTGTCAACGTTGTTTTCGTTTGAAACATTATAACGAAATTCAAGATGTATCTTTAACAGACGATGATTTCCTTCGTATTTTAAACGGAATTGGACAATCGGAAGCATTAGTGGTCAAAATCGTAGACATTTTCGATTTCAATGGTAGCTGGTTACCGGGCTTACATCGTTTTGTAGGGAATAATAAAGTATTACTTGTTGGGAATAAAGCTGACTTAATTCCAAAGTCAGTTAAGCATGATAAAGTAAAACATTGGATGCGCTACAGTGCAAAGCAACTTGGTTTAAAACCAGAAGATGTCTTTTTAATTAGTGCAGCTAAAGGACAAGGAATCGCTGAACTTGCTGATGCAATTGAGCATTACCGTGAAGGTAAAGATGTTTATGTTGTTGGATGTACGAATGTTGGTAAATCAACATTTATTAATCGTATGATTAAAGAATTTAGTGATGAGACTGAGAATGTAATTACAACATCACATTTCCCAGGAACAACACTTGATTTAATTGATATTCCATTAGATGAAACATCCTCTTTATACGATACACCAGGTATTATTAATCATCATCAAATGGCGCATTATGTTGGGAAACAAAGCTTAAAGCTTATTACACCGACTACAGAAGTTAAGCCAATGGTATTCCAATTAAATGAAGAACAAACATTATTCTTTGGTGGATTAGCACGATTTGATTATGTAAGTGGAGGCCGTCGTGCATTTACTTGTCATTTCTCAAACCGTTTAACAATCCATCGTACAAAGCTTGAAAAGGCTAATGAATTGTACGAAAGACACGCTGGAGAATTATTGAATCCACCGACACCAGAAGAATTAGAAAATATGCCTGAGTTTGTGAAATATGAATTTAATATTCGTGAGCCAAAAACGGATGTTGTATTCTCTGGATTGGGCTGGGTTACTGTAAATGAATCAGGAGCGAAAATTGTTGCTCATGTACCAAAGGGAGTAAGTGTTTCATTACGTAAATCTTTAATTTAATATGGAGAGGGATTTATGAAACAATTATATGGTGTAATCGGAAATCCAATTGGACATTCATTATCACCCGTTATGCATAACGATGCATTTGAACACTTGAATATGGATGCCCATTACCATGCGTTTCTTGTAGAAGAAGAAGCGCTAGGGGAAGCAGTAAAAGGTTTGAAAGCATTAGGTATTTCAGGATTTAATGTAACGACTCCACATAAAGTTGCAATTATGGAGTACTTGGATGAGGTTGCCCCGTTAGCAAGGCAAATCGGTGCGGTAAATACAGTAGTTCATCGAGATGGAAAATTGATTGGGTATAATACAGATGGAATTGGTTTTGTTCGTGCCCTGCAGTCAATTAGTGAAGATCCACTTCGAGAGAAACGTATTTTATTAATCGGTGCAGGTGGTGCTAGTCGAGCTATTTACTTCTCACTTGCAGATGTAGGTGTGAAAGAAATTGATATTGCTAATCGTACGAGAGATAAGGCGGAAAATCTTATCGCTGGGAGCATGGCAAATGTTAATTCACATGCTCTATCGTTAGAATGTGCAGCAGAAAATCAAGGGGAATATGATATTATCATCCAAACAACAACGATAGGTATGCATCCACATGTTGCGTATACGCCGCTGGAAATTCGTTCATTGAAACAAGGAACGATTGTTTCTGATATTATTTATAATCCATTTGAGACGAAAATTTTAGGCGATGCGAAAGAACAAGGTGCAATAATTCAAAATGGAATCGATATGTTCGTTTATCAAGGTGCACTTGCATTTGAAATGTGGACAGGGTGTGTGCCGAATATTGATAGAATGAAACAATTAGTAATGAGAGAGCTTGGAGGCTAATTATATGTTAACAGGAAAACAAAAAAGATTTTTACGTGCAAAGGCACATCATTTAACACCGATTTTTCAAGTTGGAAAAGGTGGCGTGAATGAAAATATGGTGAAACAAATTGGAGAAGCATTAGAAGTTCGTGAACTATTTAAAGTGAGCGTATTACAAAACTGTGAATTTGATCGTAGTGAAGTTGCAGAAGAGCTTGCACAAGGTGCACGAGCTGAAATCGTTCAAGTAATCGGAAGCACAATTGTTTTATACAAAGAATCAAGAGAAAATAAGCAGATTAGGCTTCCTCGATAAAAGATATACGTGAGTTATTTCGTAGTGAACGCTTGATATGTAGAAAGCGAAACCAATTGAACTTTTATTAACAGTGGGCTCTCTTCGAATATGTATGGGGAGAGTTGCTGTATGTAAAAGGAAGGAGCGTTTCTTTTGAGAAAAATTGGCATTATTGGTGGCACGTTTGATCCGCCTCATAATGGGCATTTGTTAATTGCAAATGAAGTGTATCATGCTTTAGGGTTGGAAGAGGTATGGTTTTTGCCGAATCAAATTCCACCGCACAAGCAAGGACGTAACATTACGAGTGTGAAAAGTCGATTAAACATGCTGCAAATAGCGACTGAGGAAGAAGCATACTTTTCAATTTGTTTAGAAGAGCTAGACAGAGAAGGCCCATCTTATACATACGACACTATGGTACAATTAACGGAGAAGTATCTGGATGTGCAGTTTCACTTTATTATTGGCGGAGACATGGTTGAGTACTTGCCGAAGTGGTATAACATTGAAAAGTTACTTAAGCTTGTGACTTTCGTTGGAGTTGCAAGACCAGGTTATACATTACATACGCCTTATGATATCGTAAAAGTGGAAATTCCGGAGTTTGCAGTTTCTTCTTCTCTGTTACGTGAGAGATATATGACGAAGAAAACGTGCAAATATTTACTCCCTGAAAAAGTACAGGTATATATCGAGAGGAATGGGTTGTATGATTCGTGAGGAAGCACTTAGTATTGTCAAACAACAAATGCATGAAAAACGTTATATACACACGATTGGTGTAATGGAAACAGCGATTGAACTTGCCCGGTTATATGGTGTAGATGAGAAAAAGGCAGAGACGGCTGCTATATTTCACGATTATGCAAAATGTAGAGCGATTCCAGAAATGGAAGAGATTATTAAGAGAGAAGCTTTGCCGAAGGATCTACTGCACTATAACAAAGAGTTATGGCATGCACCTGTTGGGGCATACTTAGTAGAAAAAGAAGTAGGCATTACTGATCTTGAAATTCTACAAGCTATTACATATCATACAAGTGGTCATGAAAAAATGACAATGTTAGATAAAGTTATTTATGTAGCAGATTACATTGAACCAGGACGTAAGTTTCCTGGTGTGGAAGAAGCGAGGAAACTCGCATATAAAGATATAAATCAAGCTTTACTGTTTGCTTTAAAGCGAACAATTCAATTTTTAATGGAAAAAGATCAAACGATTTATCCATTAACATTCCAAACATATAATGCAGTTATCAAGGAGGAAATTAATAAATGAAAGATAAAGAGTTATTAGTATTAGCGGCAAAAGCAGCTGATGATAAGAGAGCAGAAGATATGGTTGTACTAAATATGCAAGGTATTTCACCGATTGCAGACTATTTTATTATTTGTCACGGAAATTCAGATAAGCAAGTACAAGCAATTGCACGTGAAATTAAAGCGAAGGCACATGAGTTCGAAATTAACGTACAACGTATGGAAGGCTTTGATGAAGCGCGTTGGGTTTTAGTAGACCTTGGTGATGTGGTTGCTCATGTATTCCATAAAGATGAGCGTAATCACTATAATTTAGAGCGTCTATGGGGCGATGTGCCGCGTGAAGATATTGCAGATGAGCTAGATCAATGAAATACGAACAATTTGCTTTGCTGTATGACGAACTGATGAATGATGTCCCTTATGATAAATGGGTGGAATTCACAGAGGAAAGTTTGCAACAGGCATCTATGAAAGAGGCAAAAATTCTTGACGTAGCATGTGGAACTGGTAACGTAACACTTCCGCTTGTACGAAAAGGTTATGATTTAATTGGTGTAGATCTTTCGGAAGAAATGTTAACTGTCGCACAGCAAAAATTGGGGGGAGAAGGTTATTTTATTCCTTTTTACCAACAAGACATGAGAGAGCTCGATGTTCCTGGTGAATTTGATTGTGTGACAATCTTTTGTGACTCATTAAATTACGTATTGCAAGAAGATGGGGTGCAAGAAACATTTAGAAGAGTTTTCCACCATTTACGTCAGGATGGCTTGTTTTTATTCGATGTACACTCTTTATATAAAATACATCACGTATTTCAAAATGAAACATATACAGTGAACGGCGAAGAAATATCACTTATTTGGAACTGCTTCCCAGGAGAAGAATCAGATAGTGTGGAACATGATTTGACATTCTTTGTACAAGATTCAGAAGAAGATGTGTACCATCGTTTTGACGAATGTCACGTGCAGCGTGCATATTCGGTTGAAGTGTTAACAAAATGGCTTGAAGAAGCTGGATTTACAGTACTTCGCGTCACAGGTGACTTTGAACGAATCGAAGTGACAGAACAAACAGAGCGCATCTTTTTTATGGCGAAGAAGAATGGATAAAAGAAAAGCAACCGATAAGGTTGCTTTTGTTTTATAGAAAAGATGTAGTTTTAGTTCTAGAAAAATAAAAAGATGATATGTGTAAAGTGTAAAAATGCTAGTTTTAGTGAAAATGTAGCATGAAAAAGATAAGTATTAATAAAAAGGGTTTGGGATTACGATGGCGTATTTATTATGTGTGTTTATTGAATTGCTGCTCAACGCATTTTAAATCTTCATCAAATTTCTCATGTGTCCGTTCGATTAATTTATGAAACATATCCCCAACGTGCTCTTCTAAAATACGAATACCTTCTCCTGTAACACCGCCTTTAACGCATACCTTTTCTTGTAAAGTAGGTAATGTGAAAATTTCTTTTTCAAGTAATTTCCCCATTCCAATGACCATTTCACTTACTAAAGTAGTGGCTTCTTCATGTGTAATATTTGTTTTATCTACAGCAGCGTTAATGAAACATTGTAATAAATAACTAAAAAAAGCAGGGCCGCAGCTTGCTATATCAGATGAAACGCGCGTTATATCTTCTTCTATAACAAGGGGAGTAGAAATGTTTTTGAATAGACGAAATAGTTTTTGTTGCCATTCTTCAGAGCAGTTATTTCCAAATGTAAATAGTGATGCGCCGGACAAGGCGCGGTTTGTGATGCTTGGAATGATACGAGCGACGTGGCAAGGTATAAGTGTTTCTAATTGTGATGGAGATATGGGGCTTGTGATAGAAACTAAGCAATCTTCGTCTGAAAAATGGTCAGCGTATTTTTTTAGAATAGGGTATATATCTATCGGTTTTACGCAAATGAAAATAAGCTGGGATTGTTCGATTACCTCTTGGATTGTTTTGGCTATATGAACAGAAGGGTATTTTTCTTTTATATGATATGCTTTGGCAGGCGTCCGATTAATAATAGTAAGGCACGAAGGTTTGACAGCACGGGTTTCTAAAAATGCATCGATTAGTATATTCCCCATGTTCCCGGTCCCTATAATTCCTATGTTCAATGTTTCATCCCTCCTTCGTAACAGCTTTCTCCTAAACAATATGAATGATGTTATAAATTTATGATTAGAGGTGTAAAATGATGTGGGATTTTCCGAAAAAATGGTTGGGATTAATGGTTATTATTGGCACTTTGATTTTTCTTTTTTTCTGGAAAACGAATCAGCAAACGGAGCAATCGCTCATTACAACGGAAGTTCAAGCGAAAGATGTGGAGAAAAAAAGTAAACCGAAAGTATTGGATGCAAAGGAACAGAAAAAAATAATTATAATTGATGTGAAAGGGGCGGTTGTAAGAGAAGGTGTGTATGAAATGAAAGAGGGGGACCGAGCGAAGGATGCCGTTGAAAAGGCGGGTGGTTTTTTACTAGAAGCAGATGTGAAGAAGGTGAATTTAGCGCAAATTGTACAAGACCAAATGATCCTTTATGTACCGAATAAAAATGAGCAAGTACAAGAGGTGGCCACTTTTTCAAAGGGCGAGGCAAAGATTCAAATAAACGCAGCTTCTAAAGAGCAACTTGAAAAAATTACAGGCATTGGTTCTCGGAAGGCAGAAAGTATTTTGAAATACCGAGAAGAACACGGTCCGTTTCAGAAAATAGAAGATTTATTAGAAATTGATGGGATTGGGGCGAAGTCTTTAGAGAAAATAAAAGATCAAATTATTATTCCGTAAAAGATTGACGAAGTTTTTCTTTTTTCGCTACACTACAAGTAGACAAAAAAGAAGGTGAAAAATATGGAACGAATTTCATGGGATCAATATTTTATGACGCAAAGCCATCTACTATCTTTACGTAGTACATGTACAAGGCTTGCAGTAGGAGCGACAATCGTTCGTGATAAACGAATTATTGCTGGTGGATATAACGGTTCAATTAAAGGTGGTGTACATTGTATAGACGATGGTTGCTATGTCATTGATAATCATTGCGTTCGTACAATTCATGCGGAAATGAATGCTTTATTGCAATGTGCGAAGTTTGGTGCAAAAACAGAGGAAGCGGAAATTTATGTCACACATTTCCCTTGTTTGCAGTGCTGTAAGGCGATTATTCAAAGTGGTGTTACAGCAGTTTATTATGCACAGGATTATAAAAATCATCCGTATGCCATAGAGTTATTTGAACAAGCGAGTGTAACAGTAAAGCACGTTCCGCTAGAATATGATATTACATCGCTAGAGGAACAAGAGCGTCATTTGCAGCTAAAGGAACTATTTGCATCCTTAGAAAAAGATAATTTATCAATGGAAGAATTACAGCGTGTATTCACTAAAGCGAAAATGATGCTATAAGGAGTGAGTATGAGTTGAATGGACAATGGGGCTATGTTGCAATCTCGTTTATAATTGGGATTGCAATTACCTTTTCCACATCGCATTTGTTGACCGCTTGTTGTTTCGTTTGTTATGTTTTATTTTGTTTATATCGTACTTCGCGTAAAACCTTCATTTTTTGTATAATAGCGTGTTTTAGTGGCGCTATGTACACCGCATATGTTCAGAGTCTAAATAAGTCGCTAGGGGAGCCCTACGAAGTTACACGGGGGGTCGTGCAAAATACACCTCTAATTAATGGAGATCGTCTCTCTTTTCAAATTGAGGATCAGAATAAAAACTTAGTGCAGTTAAATTATAAAATACAATCTGCTTCGGAAAAGAAGCAGTTGCAACAATTACATGCAGGTATATCGTGTACATTTAAAGGGGAGGTGAAAGAACCGCAAACTGCCCGGAATTTTCATGTTTTTGATTATCGTAATTATTTATATCAGCAAAAAATACATTTTATATTTGATGTGACATACATTTCTGAATGTCAAAAAACATCATTGTCACTCGTGCAATGGATTTTCCTTCTCAGGCAACAAACAATCTCGAAAGTTACAGAAATGTTCCCGGAACAATCAGGTGCATTTATGAACGCATTATTATTTGGAGATCGACAACAAATGACGTTTGAAGTAGAAGAGCAATATCAACAATTTGGTCTTATACATTTGTTAGCAATTTCAGGATCACATATCGTATTATTAATGGTTATAATGTATTTTGTTTTGCTAAGAAGTGGTGTGACGAAAGAGACAGCAACAGTATGCC
Organism: Bacillus sp. NPDC060175; assembly: GCF_042728695.1. Taxonomy (NCBI): domain Bacteria; kingdom Bacillati; phylum Bacillota; class Bacilli; order Caryophanales; family Bacillaceae; genus Bacillus; species Bacillus sp. NPDC060175. The sequence goes on along the minus strand of NZ_JBHWYR010000001.1, from coordinate 104,152 downwards.
TTATAGTTTGCATTCCTCTGTATATGATTATAGCGGGGGCGTCGCCATCTGTTGTGAGGGCTTCTATAACAGGAGTTTTATTGTTGGTAGCTTTCATGTGCTCGGTTCGCTTATCTAGTCTAGACGCCTTAAGTATGACAGCTATATGTATGCTTATATACGATCCGTATCTTATTTTCAACATTGGATTTCAATTCTCATTTGTAGGTAGTTTTTCTTTACTACTATCTGCGCCGATATTATTAGGGCGTAGTAATGGAGTAGTTCGAAATTCTATTTACATTTCTATAATTTCACAGCTCGCTAGTACCCCCATCTTGTTATATCATTTTGGTTATTTTTCTCCTTATAGCATTTTCCTCAATCTTATATATGTTCCTTTTCTATCCATTATTGTATTGCCGTGTAGCATTATTATTCTTATATGTATGCCGGTTATTCCATTGTTCGCAAAAGGAATTGCATATGTACTTTCATTATGTTTAACCATTTCTAATGACTTTCTAAGTTACTGTGAAAGTTTCCCTTTCATCCGACTTACTTTTGGTCAAACTCCTTTATTTCTTGTGGCTATATATTGTTTTAGTATCGTTAGTATATTTGTGATTTGGGAAAGAGTAATAACGAAAAAAAATTTGTGTATAGTTGTGGGTGTGTTTCTTTTTATTAGTACTTGTCATTATGTATATCCATATTTTCACGAAAGTGGGAGTGTTACATTTCTTGATGTTGGACAGGGAGATGCAATATTAATTCGTCTTCCGTACGATAAAGAGGTTTATCTTATTGATACAGGAGGATCCCTTCCTGTCAAGAAGGAAGCGTGGCAACAGAAAAAGCATGAATTTTCTGTTGGGCATGATATTCTTGTTCCTTTTTTACAAAAAGAAGGTATAAAAACGATTGATAAATTAATTGTAACGCATGGAGATGCGGATCATATAGGTGCTGCGCTGGATTTGCTGTCATCTATTATTGTAAAAGAAGTTGTATTTGGGAGAAAGGAACAAGATGCTGTATTGGAAAAAGTGGTGAAGAAAAAGGCGTTAGAAAAGAGCATGAAGATAAGTGTAGTAGGAGAAGGGGAAGGTTGGAGGGTAAATGAAGCGGAATTTTTCATATTAGCTCCAAAGGGGAATGAAAAGGGAGAAAATGACTCTTCGATTGTACTATGGGCCAGACTAGGGGGACTAACATGGCTATTTACGGGTGATTTAGAAGAAGAAGGAGAAAAGTTTATAGTATCGACATATCCTGATTTGCGGGCTAATATTTTAAAAGTTGCTCACCATGGGAGTAAAACATCGTCTACAGATCCTTTTTTAAGCCTTGTACAGCCTAGTGTAGCGATTATTTCTGTGGGAGAGCGTAATAGGTATGGGCACCCGCATAAGGAAGTTATAGAGCGTTTTAAGAAGATGGGTATTGATATATGGCGTACGGATAAGCAAGGTGCTATTTCCTATGTTTTTAATGGAGAAAAAGGAACCTTTCAAAGTAAAATCACATATGATGGAACACATAGAAGATGAAAAAAAGAAGACTGCCGTTAAGCAGCAGCCTTTAAGAACCGATGAATTTAATAACAGTTGCAATAATGAAAAGTGTTGCGAAAAAACCAAATGAGACGATAAATCCTACCCCTGAATCAATAGCGTCATTGCGTTTACTTTGAACGTTTTGTTCAAAATCATTCATTTAGAATCCCTCCCCAACATTCCATTTTAGTATAAAATATTGTCAGAAAAAAATCTACAATTTCCATATGAAGCGAAATAGAGTATTTGTACACTTTTTCTAGTTAGTTAAGTAGCATGAATTTTTCATTTCCAATCATGTTAACAGTTGGCACTTATACTAAGATTATTATTGTAAATAATAAAGGGAAGGTGATTACCGCACACCAATAAGAAATCCGGGGCTTATTGCGTGGCGTTTTATATAAATAAAGGGGCGGATTATAAAGCCCGTCCCTTTGTACTTGTAAAACAAAAGCTAGGGCATTAGTATAAATATATATTGCCAAGTTAGGGAGTAGGAAAAAATATGAGTGATATACATAAGAAGATTAAAAAGAAACAGTTCGCTCCGTTGTATGTACTGTATGGAACGGAAGCCTATTTTATAAATGAAACGATAAAGCTTATTACAACGGAAGCGCTTGAAGAGGAAGATCGAGAGTTTAATGTTGTGACATACGATTTGGAAGAAGCGTATTTAGAAGATGTAGTTGAGGATGCGCATACGCTTCCTTTTTTTGGGGAGCGTAAAGTTATATTAATAAAATCACCATTATTTTTAACGGCACAAAAAGAAAAATTAGAACAAAATATAAAAATTTTAGAAGAATATATTGGGGAGCCATCTCCTTTTTCTATTCTTGTTTTTGTTGCGCCTTATGAAAAATTAGACGAACGAAAAAAAATTACAAAACTATTAAAGAAAACAGCGGATGTAATAGAAGCAAATGCGATGCAAGTGCAGGATGTTCAGAAGTGGATTGTTTCTCGTGCGGATGAGGTGCATGTGCATATTGATAATGCAGCTGTTAGTTTGTTGTTAGAGCTTGTGGGAAGTAATGTAACAATGTTGGCGAAGGAAATGGACAAGTTAACGTTATATGTCGGTATGGGCGGAGAAATTACGCCAAAACTTGTCACGGAACTTGTGCCGAAATCTGTTGAGCAAAATGTTTTTGCTTTAACAGAAAAAGTGGTAAAAAAAGATATCGCTGGTGCGATGCAAATTTTAGACGGATTATTTACACAGCAGGAAGAACCAATTAAATTGCTCGCGTTATTAGTAAGTCAGTTCCGCTTGCTCCATCAAGTGAAAGAGTTGCAACAGCGTGGTTACGGACAAAATCAAATTGCTTCCCATATTGGTGTGCACCCGTACCGGGTAAAGTTGGCGATGAATCAAACGAAGTTTTTCTCTTTTGAAGAATTAAAAAAAGTTATTATAGAATTAGCGGAAGCTGATTATAGTATGAAGACTGGAAAGATGGATAAGAAACTTGTGCTTGAGTTTTTCTTAATGCGGTTAAATCATATGTAGTAACACAAAAAAGTTCACGTACTTAGTACGTGAACTTTTTTGTGTATATAAAAAACGATCCGAATGGATCGTTTTTTAAACGCCTTACGCGTTTACTTGTTTCGCTAAGCGAGATTTTTGACGAGCTGCAGCGTTTTGGTGGATAAGACCTTTACGAGCTGCTTTGTCAAGTTTTTTAGAAGCAGTTTTGAAAGCTTCTTTAGCATTTTCAAGATCGTTATTAGTAACTAAAGTTTCTACAGTTTTAACAGCAGTACGCATGTCAGACTTGATAGAAGCGTTATGTGAACGACGCTCTTCGCTAAGTTTAGCGCGTTTGATAGCAGATTTGATGTTTGCCATACTTTTCACCTCCCTGGTGCAATCGAATGACTCGATTCTTACATAGAACAAGTGATATTTTATCAAACGGTGAAGAGAATTGCAATAGTATATCAATGAAATTTCACGTAAAGGAAAGAATGACCTAATATAACTTGGGGAAATCTAACGATATTTACTATGAATTACGGAGGAGATACGATGAAAGAACCATTAGATTTAAGTAAATATAGTGTTAGAACTGACCTTGCTGTAGAGGCGCACCAAATGCTGCAAGAGCGCCAAGAAGAACAAAAAGGGATACAGGGAGTTATTGTAAAAGAGAGGGAAGAAGAGGGAGTTACAATTACAAAAGTAACTATTGATGAAATTGCATCTGAGTCGATGGGGAAAAAACCTGGGAATTATTTAACTCTTGAGGTGCAAGGTATACGACAACAAGATACGGAACTTCAGCAAAAAGTAGAGCGTATTTTTGCAAAAGAATTTTCTTATTTCTTAGAAGAGGTTGGTGTTTCAAAAGAAGCGAGTTGTTTAATCGTCGGGCTTGGGAATTGGAATGTAACGCCGGATGCACTCGGACCAATAGTTGTAGAGAACGTACTGGTGACGAGGCATTTATTTAAATTACAGCCTGAAAGTGTGGAAGAAGGGTTTAGACCTGTTAGTGCCATTCGTCCAGGGGTAATGGGGATTACAGGAATCGAAACGAGCGATGTCATTTACGGAATTATTGAAAAGACAAAACCAGACTTTGTCATCGCAATTGATGCATTAGCTGCGCGTTCTATTGAACGAGTAAACAGTACGATACAAATTTCTGATACAGGAATTCATCCAGGATCTGGTGTTGGGAATAAGCGTAAGGAACTAAGTGAAGAAACATTAGGTATTCCTGTTATTGCAATTGGTGTGCCAACTGTGGTAGATGCCGTTTCGATTACGAGTGATACAATTGATTTTATTTTGAAACATTTTGGTCGGGAATTGAAAGAAGGAAACAAACCGTCACGCTCTTTATTGCCAGCAGGTTTTACATTTGGAGAAAAGAAAAAATTAACAGAAGAAGATATGCCAGATGAAAAGAGTCGAAATATGTTTTTAGGGGCTATTGGTACGTTAGAAGAAGAAGAAAAGAGAAAGTTGATTTATGAAGTGTTATCTCCTCTTGGTCATAATTTAATGGTAACCCCAAAAGAAGTAGATGCGTTTATTGAGGATATGGCAAATGTAATAGCAAGTGGTTTAAATGCAGCACTGCATCATCAGATTGATCAAGATAACACAGGGGCCTATACACATTGATGGAAAGAGGCAGAAATAGTTTGAGTCGATTTACGCTGTTATGTATATGCGGTACAGTCTTATGCTTGCTTATGATGATAGCTGGAGTGGGACTCGCTAATCATGGTCTGAAAAGTATGAAGGGGTATCGTCAGCTGTCATATGAACAAATTGCTCATATGACAGGAACAGAAGGCGCTGGGGCTGAATCAGAAATTTCGGGAGAGACGTTTTCGGCTATTGAAAAACAAAAACAGTTAGAAAGCTTAAGAAGTTTTAATGTTGTAGAAGGTATCGGTATGGCGATAGCAAGTGTTACTCGTGATATGACAAAGTTTGGAACGGATATAGTGGTTGGGGCAATAAAAGGGATTTTTAGTTAAGGATAGCGGGAAGGACGGTTGTCTTATTGGTTTGTAAGAGAGCTGTTCTTTAATTTGAAAAAGGTTTGTCTCTTATGGTTTGTTCGCATAAGATATAGATAGAGTGATTTGTATTGTAAGCAGCACGAGTTTTCATTGAATCTTTGCTGCTCTATTGATATAATCAGTGCTAGTGTATATTGGCGAGACTATTAGGAGTTGAGAACATAGATGAATAAAGAAGAAAGAGCAAAAAGACAGTCCAAAATTCGTAACTTCTCCATCATTGCTCACATTGACCATGGGAAATCAACGTTGGCAGACCGTATTTTGGAGAAAACAAACGCGTTGGCACAGCGCGAAATGAAGGCGCAATTGCTTGACTCTATGGAGTTGGAGCGTGAGCGTGGTATTACAATTAAATTAAATGCAGTACAACTAACGTATAAAGCGAAAGACGGTGAAGAGTATATTCTTCACTTAATCGATACTCCAGGACACGTCGACTTTACGTACGAAGTATCTCGTAGTTTAGCGGCTTGTGAAGGTGCAATTCTTGTTGTGGATGCAGCGCAAGGAATTGAGGCGCAAACATTAGCGAACGTATATTTAGCGCTTGATAATAATTTAGAAATCTTACCAGTTATTAATAAAATCGACTTACCAAGTGCAGACCCAGAACGCGTACGTCAAGAGGTAGAAGATGTAATTGGTTTAGATGCATCGGAAGCTGTACTTGCTTCAGCGAAAGCTGGCATTGGTATTGAAGATATTTTAGAACAAATCGTTGAAAAGGTACCAGCTCCAACAGGTGATTCAGAAGAGCCGTTACAATGTATGATTTTCGATTCTTTATATGATCCGTACCGTGGTGTAATTGCATATATCCGTGTTGTAAATGGAACGGTAAAAGTTGGCGATAAAGTACGTATGATGGCAACTGGAAAAGAATTTGAAGTAACAGAAGTAGGTGTGTTTACACCAAAAACAACGCAACGTGACGAGTTAACAGTAGGTGATGTAGGTTTCTTAGCAGCATCTATTAAAAACGTAGGCGATACACGTGTTGGTGATACGATTACACATGCGAAACGTCAGGCTGTAGAGCCGTTAAAAGGGTATCGTAAATTAAATCCAATGGTATTCTGTGGTTTATATCCAATCGATTCTGCACGTTATAACGACTTACGTGATGCGTTAGAAAAACTAGAATTGAATGATTCTGCTCTTGAATTTGAGCCTGAAACATCTCAAGCTTTAGGTTTTGGTTTCCGTTGTGGTTTCTTAGGGCTGCTTCACATGGAGATTATTCAAGAACGTATTGAACGTGAATTCAAGATTGACTTAATTACAACAGCGCCAAGCGTTATTTATAAAGTGTATTTAACAAACGGTGAAGATCTTATTGTTGATAATCCATCTAATATGCCAGATCCACAGGCTATCGATCGTGTAGAAGAGCCGTTTGTGAAGGCTGCAATTATGGTTCCGAATGACTATGTTGGAGCTGTAATGGAAATTTGCCAAGGGAAACGTGGAACGTTTATTGATATGCAATATTTAGATGAAACACGTGTTACATTGACATATGAAATCCCGTTATCAGAAATCGTATATGATTTCTTCGATCAATTGAAATCAAATACGAAAGGATATGCATCATTTGACTACGAGTTAATTGGTTATAAACCATCTAAACTTGTGAAAATGGATATTCTTTTAAATAATGAACAAGTGGATGCTTTATCATTTATTGTACATCGTGATTCAGCGTATGACCGTGGTAAAGTAATTGTAGAGAAATTAAAGAAATTAATTCCAAGACAACAGTTTGAAGTGCCAATTCAGGCGACTATCGGAAATAAAGTTGTATCTCGTTCTACAATTAAGGCGATGCGTAAAAACGTACTTGCAAAATGTTACGGTGGTGACATTTCTCGTAAGCGTAAACTTCTTGATAAGCAAAAAGAAGGTAAAAAACGTATGAAGTCTGTTGGTTCTGTAGAAGTGCCGCAAGAAGCATTCATGGCTGTACTGAAAATGGATGATAACTAATAGAGTGAACTATAATTAGTGGGGATTTTTCTATTCTTCGCTAATTATTAGCCCGCACCAATCGTGATAAAAGTAGAAGCCGTTCGTTCGGCTTCTTTTTTATATGCTACTTTTTAGACATCTTAGCATCTCTCATTTACAATAGTGAGAGAGCTTTTTAGTGATTGATATAGAGTTAGGAGACTATTAATGTCCGAAAATATTCGAAAAGATATTCGAGAGAAAATACAAAAAGGTAATTTTAATTGCGAAAAGGAACTGACGCTTTCTATTATTAGTGGGAAGTGGAAAGTTGTGATATTGTGGCACTTAGGTGTGGAAGGTCCGCATCGTTTTAGTGAATTGCAACGTCTGTTCCCGAGCATTTCTCATAAAGTGTTGTCAAATCAATTGAAAGAGTTAATGGAGGACGGGATTGTTGATCGAACAGTATACCCGGAAATTCCTCCGCGTGTTGAGTACTATATGACGGAATTAGGTATGTCGCTTTTACCGATCGTTGAAATGATGTATGATTGGGGAAAAATGCGAATGGAACAAATCCGTAATACAGTAGAGAAGTAAAGAATCCTCCGGAGTGCGGAGGTTTTCTTTTTAGAAAGGTAGGAGTTATATTTGGTACAAGCTGCATATATTCATATTCCATTTTGTCAGCATATTTGTCACTATTGTGATTTTAATAAAGTATTTATTGAACGCCAACCGGTTGATCAATACTTACAATATTTAGAGAAAGAAATAATAAATACGGTTCAAAAAGTACCGTTTGAAAGTATGAAAACGATTTTTGTTGGCGGAGGAACTCCGACAGCTTTAAATATGGAGCAAACAAAAAAACTACTCGACATCATTAACCGTCGTTTGCGTCCATTTGCGCCGAATTGTGAATTAACATTTGAAGCGAATCCAGGTGATTTACCGAAAGAGAAGTTGAACGTATTGCTAGAAGGTGGAGTAAACCGAATTAGTTTTGGTGTGCAAACGTTTCGTGATGAGCTACTTGAGAAGATTGGACGCAGGCATACGAAAGAAGATGCATTCGTAGCAATTCGGGAAGCGCAGGAAGTCGGTTTTACAAATATTAATGTAGATTTAATTTATGCTCTGCCAGGACAGACGATAGAAGATGTAAAAGAAACATTAGACATTGCCTTTACGCTTGGTGTACAACATTTCTCGGCATATTCATTAATTGTGGAACCGAAAACAGTCTTTTATAACTTAATGAATAAAGGGAAATTAAGACTACCAGGTGAAGATCATGAAGCGAAAATGTACGAAATGGTAATGGATGAAATGGAAAAACATGGCTATAACCAGTATGAAATTAGCAATTTCTCAAAAGGTGATAATGAAAGTAGACATAATCTCACATACTGGAATAATGAAGAATATTATGGATTTGGAGCTGGAGCGCATAGTTATGTGAACGGAGAACGAATTCAAAATGTAGGTCCGCTTAAGCAATATTTCACTAAAATTGATGAAACTGGATTTCCATATTTAGACGTTCACGCAGTGACGGAGAAAGAAAAAATGGAAGAAGAGTTGTTCTTAGGGCTTAGAAAAACAAAAGGTGTTTCTAAGTTAGAATTCCAAAAGAAATTTAATGTGGAGATGGACCATGTTTTTGCAAAGCAGTTACAAAGTAATCAAGAACAAGGATTACTTGAAAACAGAGATGGACATGTTTGTTTAACGAGGAAAGGGAAACTATTAGGGAATGAAGTATTCCAGTCATTTTTGATTGATTAATTAAATGTGCCATAAGCGTGAAAAAGTTTCGTTATTTCGTGACGTTTCCGTTGACAATTGAATGTCAATTTTGGTAAGTTATTAATAGATTTAGCACTCGAAGACAAAGAGTGCTAACAGAGGTGATGATGAGATGCTTACGGAACGTCAGCTCTTAATTTTACAAACAATTGTTGATGACTTTATTGGATCAGCGCAACCAGTTGGGTCGAGGACGTTGGCTAAGAAAGATGAAATTACGTTTAGTTCAGCTACTATTCGAAATGAAATGGCTGATTTAGAAGAACTAGGATTTATTGAAAAAACGCATAGTTCTTCTGGGCGTGTTCCTTCTGAAAAAGGGTATCGTTTTTATGTAGACCATCTTTTAGCGCCGCAAAACTTACCGACCGATGAAATTGTACAAATTAAAGATTTATTTGCTGAAAGAATTTTTGAAGCAGAAAAAATTGCACAACAATCAGCTCAAATTTTATCAGAGCTTACGAATTATACGGCCATTGTTCTTGGTCCGAAATTGAGCACAAATAAACTTAAAAATGTACAGATTGTACCGCTTGATCGTCAAACAGCAGTCGCTATTATTGTAACAGATACAGGGCATGTGCAAAGTAAAACGATTACCGTTCCGGAATCTGTTGATTTATCAGATTTAGAAAAAATGGTTAATATTTTAAATGAAAAGCTATCTGGGATACCTATGGCAGAACTTCATAATAAAATCTTTAAAGAGATTGTTACAGTCTTGCGTGGGTATGTTCATAATTACGATAGTGCAATAAAAATGTTGGATGGTACATTTCAAGTTCCTTTATCGGAAAAGATATACTTTGGAGGAAAAGCAAATATGCTTTCGCAGCCAGAGTTCCATGACATTCAAAAAGTAAGATCCTTGCTGACGATGATTGATAACGAAGCTGAGTTTTATGATATTTTGCGTCATAAACAAGTAGGTATTCAAGTGAAAATTGGCAGGGAAAATTCTTCGATAGCTATGGAAGATTGTAGTTTAATTTCTGCAACGTATTCGATTGGAGAAGAGCAACTTGGAACAATTGCGATTTTAGGTCCAACGAGAATGCAATACTCTCGTGTAATTAGTTTGTTGCAGTTATTTACAAGGCAATTTACTGATGGACTTAAAAAATAAATGAGAGTAATACATTCGCTCAAGTGATGGAAATTTCATTGCTGTGTGTAATATATAATGCTTAGGTAATCGTGCTAAGCGTGATACCTAATACCTTTTAAGGAGGTGAAAATTGTGGAAGAGCGTAACGAACAAGTGGTAGAAGAAGTGAAAGAAGCGCAAGTTGAAGAAGCTGTCACTCCAGACAACAGTGAAGAAGCTGTAGAAGAAAAAAGTGAAGCTGCTCTTTTACAAGAAACAGTAGATGAGTTACAAGCGAAACTAACGGAAACGGAAGGTCGCACACTACGTCTACAAGCTGATTTTGAAAATCATAAGCGCCGCGTTCAAATGGAGAAACAGGCAGCTGAAAAATATAGAGCACAAAGTCTTGTGTCAGATATTCTGCCAGCTCTTGATAATTTTGAAAGAGCAATGCAAGTGGAAGCAACTGATGATCAAATGAAGTCCTTATTACAAGGTATGGAAATGGTGCATCGTCAATTGTTAGAAGCGCTGACTAAAGAAGGTGTTGAAGCGATTGAAGCTGTTGGTAAACAGTTCGATCCTCATGAGCACCAAGCTGTTATGCAAGTAGAAGACAGTGAGTTTGAATCAAACGCGGTTGTAGAGGAATTCCAAAAAGGTTATAAACTAAAAGACCGTGTGATTCGCCCATCAATGGTAAAAGTAAATCAATAATTTACATAAATGTAGGAGGATTCGCTATGAGTAAAATTATCGGTATTGACTTAGGTACAACAAACTCTTGTGTAGCTGTTATGGAAGGTGGAGAACCAAAGGTTATCCCAAATCCAGAAGGAAACCGTACAACACCTTCTGTTGTAGCTTTCAAAAATGAAGAGCGTCAAGTTGGGGAAGTTGCGAAACGTCAAGCAATTACAAACCCAAATACAATCATGTCTGTTAAACGTCATATGGGTACAGACTATAAAGTAGAAGTTGAAGGTAAAGATTATACACCTCAAGAAATTTCTGCAATCATTTTACAAAACTTAAAAGCTTCTGCTGAAGCGTACTTAGGTGAAACAGTGACGAAAGCTGTTATTACAGTACCAGCATACTTCAACGATGCAGAACGCCAAGCGACAAAAGATGCTGGTCGTATTGCTGGTTTAGAAGTAGAGCGTATCATTAACGAACCAACAGCAGCAGCACTTGCTTACGGTTTAGAAAAACAAGATGAAGAACAAAAAATTCTAGTATATGACTTAGGTGGCGGTACATTTGACGTATCTATCCTTGAGTTAGCAGATGGAACATTTGAAGTTATTTCAACTGCTGGTGACAACCGTCTTGGTGGAGATGACTTTGACCAAGTTATCATCGATCATTTAGTAGCTGAATTCAAAAAAGAAAATAACATTGATTTAAGCCAAGATAAAATGGCACTTCAACGTCTGAAAGATGCAGCTGAAAAAGCGAAGAAAGATCTTTCTGGTGTAACACAAACACAAATTTCATTACCATTCATTAGTGCTGGAGCTGCTGGTCCATTACACTTAGAATTAACGTTAACAAGAGCTAAATTCGAAGAAATTTCAGCTGGTCTTGTTGAAAGAACATTAGAGCCAACTCGTCGTGCATTAAAAGACGCTGGTTTTTCTCCAAGCGAATTAGATAAAGTTATCCTTGTTGGTGGTTCTACTCGTATCCCAGCTGTACAAGAAGCAATTAAACGTGAAACTGGTAAAGAGCCATACAAAGGTGTAAACCCAGATGAAGTTGTAGCATTAGGTGCTGCAGTTCAAGGTGGCGTACTTACTGGTGATGTAGAGGGCGTTCTATTATTAGACGTAACTCCACTTTCTTTAGGTATCGAAACTATGGGTGGTGTGTTCACGAAATTAATCGAGCGTAACACTACAATTCCAACAAGTAAGTCACAAGTATTCTCAACAGCTGCTGATAACCAACCAGCGGTAGACATTCACGTACTACAAGGTGAACGTCCAATGTCAGCTGACAACAAAACATTAGGTCGTTTCCAATTAACAGACCTTCCGCCAGCACCACGTGGAATTCCACAAATCGAAGTAACATTCGATATTGATGCGAACGGTATCGTTAATGTACGTGCAAAAGACTTGGGAACAAGTAAAGAGCAAACTATTACAATCCAATCTTCTTCAGGTCTTTCTGATGAAGAAGTAGATCGTATGGTACAAGAAGCGGAATCAAATGCTGACGCTGACCAAAAACGTAAGGAAGAAGTTGAACTTCGTAACGAAGCTGACCAACTTGTATTCCAAACAGACAAAGTTGTAAAAGACTTAGAAGGTAAAGTAGATGCAGCTGAAGTAGCGAAAGCAACGGAAGCGAAAGAAGCATTACAAGCGGCAATCGAGAAAAATGAACTTGAAGAAATCCGTGTGAAAAAAGATGCTCTTCAAGAAATCGTACAACAATTAACTGTTAAATTATACGAGCAAGCTCAAGCAGCTGCAGGGCAAGCAGAAGGTGCACAAGGAGCACAAGACGCTGGCGCGAAAAAAGATAATGTAGTAGACGCTGAGTTTGAAGAAGTAAAAGAAGACAAGTAATACAGTGAAATAAAATAAGTAAGATGACAAAAAGTCAAAGTCAAGCGTGCCTTGGCTTTGGCTTTTTTCACGAATAAGAAGAAATGTGTGAGGAGCTTAAGTTTTTTATTTTGCATACTGTAAGTGAGGAAACTTTGTTGCAAAGCACTTTCTTTCGGTGTTAAAATTACGTTTATGTGAAAGATTCGGGGGTTGCAAATTTATGAATAAACGAGACTATTATGAGGTCCTTGGACTTAGCAAGGGTGCTTCTAAAGATGAAATAAAAAAAGCGTATCGTCGTTTGGCTAAAAAGTACCATCCAGACGTAAGTAAAGAAGAAAATGCAATTGAAAAGTTTAAAGAAGTACAAGAAGCATACGAAGTATTAAGTGACGATCAAAAACGCGCGCAGTATGATCAGTTTGGTCACGCGGGTCCGAATCAAGGTTTCGGTGGAGGCGACTTCGGCGGTGGCTTCGGATTTGAAGATATCTTCAGTTCATTCTTTGGTGGCGGTGGCGGCAGACGTCGTGATCCGAATGCTCCGCGTCAAGGTGCTGATTTACAATATCAAGTTACTTTAGAGTTTGAAGAAGCTATTTTTGGTAAAGAATTAAATGTTGAGATTCCAGTGGAGGATCCATGTGATACTTGTAAGGGTAGTGGAGCAAAACCAGGGACTTCAAAAGAAACATGTAAACATTGTTCAGGATCAGGGCAAGTAAGTGTAGAACAAAATACACCATTTGGGCGTATTGTAAACCGTCAAGCTTGTGGGCATTGTTCAGGAACAGGTCAAATGATTAAAGAGAAATGTACGACATGCCATGGTTCTGGTAAAGTTCGTAAACGCAAAAAAATCAATGTTAAAATTCCAGCGGGTATCGATAATGGTCAACAAATTCGTGTATCTGGAAAAGGTGAAGCAGGCGTAAATGGCGGACCGGCAGGTGACTTATATGTTGTTGTTCATGTGAGAAATCATGAATTCTTTGAGCGCGAAGGGGATCACATTATTTGCGAAATGCCATTAACATTTGCGCAAATGGCACTTGGTGCGGAAGTAGAAGTTCCTACCGTTCATGGCAAAGTGAAGCTGAAAATTCCAGCAGGAACACAAACAGGAACAGAATTCCGCTTAAAAGGAAAAGGTGCTCCGAACGTACGTGGATATGGTCAAGGAGATCAATATGTAGTCGTTCGTGTTGTTGTGCCGACGAAATTAACTTCACATCAAAAAGATTTATTGCGTGAATTTGCAGGGCAAGAAGAGCAGGATGATAGCTTATTCAGAAAGCTTAAACGTGCTTTTAAAGGGGAATAATGGAAATAAAAAATGGAGTTGGTAAATTGTGAAATGGTCAGAAATTAGTATTCATACAACAGAAGAAGCAGTAGAAGCTGTCTCTCATATTTTGCATGAAGCAGGCGCTAGCGGGGTTGCGATTGAGGACCCAGCGGAGTTGACGAAAGAGCGCGAGCAACAATACGGTGAGATTTATGCACTTAACCCAGATGAATATCCAAGTGAGGGTGTTTTGGTAAAAGCATATTTCCCACAAACGGATTCTTTACACGAAACGGTTGCAGGTGTAAAATCATCTATTGATGCACTACCATCTTTCGACATCGAAATTGGTACAGGAAATATTACAATTAATGAAGTCGATGAGGAAGATTGGGCTACTGCTTGGAAGAAGTATTATCATCCAGTTCAAATTTCTGATACATTCACAATTGTGCCGACGTGGGAAGAGTATACACCGTCTTCTCCAGATGAAAAAATTATTGAATTAGATCCAGGTATGGCGTTTGGTACAGGGACACACCCAACAACAACGATGTGTATTCGTGCGTTAGAAAAAACGGTTCAGCCAGGTGATACTGTTATTGATGTGGGGACAGGTTCGGGGGTACTTAGTATTGCTGCGGCAAAATTAGGTGCGGCTTCTGTTCAAGCGTATGATTTAGACCCAGTTGCAGTTGAAAGTGCAGAAATGAATGTGCGCTTAAATAAAACAGATGACATTGTCAATGTTGGACAGAATAGTCTATTAGAAGGTATTGAAGGTCCAGTTGATTTAATCGTAGCAAATTTACTAGCGGAAATTATTCTTCTATTCCCTGAAGATGCAGCGAGAGTTGTGAAGCCAGGTGGATTATTTATTACATCTGGTATTATTGGGGCGAAAGAAAAAGTAATTTCTGAAGCGTTAGAAAAAGCTGGATTTACAATTGAAGAAGTGCTTCGAATGGAAGATTGGGTAGCAATTATTGCACGAAATGCGTAATATAGATTTTAGTCTATAAAGAACAGGGGAGTCTCTCACCGTATAAGGTGAGGGACTTGCCGTTTGTTATATGAAAATGATAACGTTTCGTTCTTTTCGTAAGTGTTGACTTACGAAAGGAACGAAACTCTACTAAGGTGATTATATGCAACGTTATTTTGTAGAAGAGAAATATGTAAATGAGACAAGTATTCGTATAATGGGTGATGATGTTCATCACATCGCAAGAGTGATGCGTATGTCAGCTGGTGACCACATTTATTGCTGTGTAAATGGTAAAACAGCAGAGTGTTCAATTGCTGAAATTACCAGTGAATTTGTGGATACCACTATTGTAGAATGGGTAGAGGCGTCAAGCGAACTTCCTGTGTTCGTGACGATTGCAAGTGGACTGCCGAAAGGAGACAAGCTAGAGTTAATTTTTCAAAAAGGAACTGAGCTTGGGGCAGCTGCATTTTTACCATTTCAAGCATCTCGATCTATTGTAAAGTGGGATGCGAAAAAAGCAGATAAAAAAGTTGAGCGTTTGAAAAAAATTGTAAAAGAAGCTGCGGAACAATCGCATAGAAGTGAAATTCCAGAAGTACACGTTCCCTCATCATTTAAACAACTGCTGTCGATGAGTAGCGAGTATGATGTTTGTCTTGTTGCGTATGAAGAAGAAGCGAAACAAGGTGAGAAATCTAATTTTGCGAAAGCTTTATCGACGATTAAACCAGGCCAAAAGCTGCTGATTGTATTTGGACCAGAAGGCGGCTTAGCGGAGGAAGAGATAACCGCACTTCGTGAACATAAATTTGTACCATGTAGTTTAGGACCAAGAATTTTAAGAACAGAAACGGCTCCGCTTTATGCGTTAAGTGCCGCTTCTTATCATTTTGAATTGATGGGGTGATAATCAATGGCAACTGTTGCGTTCCACACGTTAGGTTGTAAAGTAAACCACTATGAAACAGAAGCGATTTGGCAATTGTTTAAACAAGGTGGTTATGAAAGAACTGAATATGAAAAAAAATCTGATGTATATGTTATTAACACATGTACAGTAACAAATACTGGAGATAAAAAAAGCCGTCAAGTAATTAGACGTGCTGTACGTCAAAATCCAGATGCGGTAATTTGTGTAACTGGATGTTATGCACAAACATCTCCAGCAGAAATTATGGCAATTCCAGGTGTAGATATTGTTGTTGGTACGCAAGATCGTGAGAAGATGTTAGGATACATCGAAGAATTCCGTAAAGAGCGTCAACCAATTAATGCTGTCCGCAATATTATGAAAACACGTGTATATGAAGAGCTCGATGTACCATATTTCACGGACCGTACACGTGCATCTTTAAAAATACAAGAAGGTTGCAATAACTTCTGTACATTTTGCATCATTCCTTGGGCGCGTGGTTTAATGCGTTCTCGTGATGGAAAAGAAGTTATTAAACAAGCGCAGCAATTAGTAGATGCGGGCTATAAAGAAATCGTATTAACAGGTATTCATACAGGTGGGTACGGTGAAGATATAAAAGAGTATAACTTAGCGGGATTACTGCGCGATATGGAAGCGAAAGTAGGCGGATTGAAACGTCTTCGTATTTCTTCTATTGAGGCGAGTCAAATTTCTGATGAAGTAATTGAAGTGTTAGATAAATCAGAAGTAGTTGTACGTCACTTGCATATTCCATTACAGTCAGGATCTAATACTGTATTGAAACGTATGCGCCGTAAGTATACGATGGAATTTTTCCAAGAGCGTTTAGATCGTTTGAAAGAAGCGTTACCAGGTCTTGCGATTACATCAGACGTAATTGTTGGATTCCCAGGTGAAACAGAAGAAGAATTCATGGAAACGTACAATTTCATTAAAGAGAATCGTTTCTCTGAATTACACGTTTTCCCTTATTCCAAACGTACAGGTACTCCAGCAGCACGTATGGAAGATCAAGTTCCTGAAGACGTGAAGAACGATCGTGTTCACCGTCTAATTGAGCTATCAAATCAATTAGCGAAAGAGTATGCTTCTGGATTTGAAGGTGAAGTACTTGAAATCATTCCGGAAGAGATATTTAAAGATGGTGACCGTGAAGGTTTATATGTAGGTTATACAGATAACTACTTAAAAATTGTGTTTGAAGGATCTGAAGAATTGATTGGTAAGCTAGTAAAAGTAAAAATTACAAAAGCTGGTTATCCATATAACGAAGCGCAGTTTGTTCGTGTTCTTGAAGATGATGTAAAAAAAGAATCAGCAAGCGCATAATAAAGTGAAACTTTAATCAGTGGGGGGTTTTGTTCATCCCCCACTGATTATTAGCCCTCACCAATCGGGCGTTTACGGGCAGCCCGACTCCCACCTAACCTCTTTGCTCCAGCCGAATTTTGAGGTGGGAGTTTTACTGCCCACAAATAGCGGGATAAAAAGCATGCAAACGACAAGGGTTTGCATGCTTTTTCATTCATGGAGAAGTTAAGTATTGGAAGAAGATGCAGTGGGTTGTTTGTTAAATGATTGATTTTTGAGCGTATCTTTGTATAAAAAAGATCCAGTGATAAAAAAATATTTATTTCTAGAGGAAGAGATAACGGCTATCAACATAGTTTTTGAAAAAGGAAGAGCATCAATTCTTCTTTTATTCTGTCACAAATAGTTGACCTGAAGTGATAAAATGTATTATAATCGTAAAAGACATGCTGAAGAAGTGTTTCTTTTTGCATGCTGAACTTAGTATGTAAGTGTGATGTTTCGGAGGGAGGGAAAGAGAATGTCAAAAACAGTCGTTCGTAAAAACGAGTCTTTGGAGGATGCACTTCGCCGTTTTAAAAAGTCGGTTTCTAAAACTGGTACACTTGCTGAAGCAAGAAAGCGCGAGTTTTATGAAAAGCCAAGTGTAAAACGTAAGAAGAAGTCTGAAGCGGCAAGAAAGCGTAAGTTCTAAGAGAGGGTGTAAGTTATGAGTCTTCTCGGTCGTTTAAACGATGATATGAAACAAGCGATGAAGAATAAACAAAAAGAAAAATTAACCGTTATTCGTATGGTTAAGGCTGCTTTACAAAATGAAGGTATTAAACTGCAACATACTCTTACTGAAGAAGAGGAATTAACAGTTTTAGCTCGTGAAGTAAAACAGTATAAGGACTCCCTCCTTGAATTTAAAAAAGCTGGTCGTGAAGACCTTGTTGATAAACTGCAAAGTGAAATTCAGATTTTAAACGCATATTTGCCGGAGCAATTAACAGAAGAAGAACTAGCAGGTATAATTAAGCAAGTTATTTCTGAAGTTGGTGCTACATCTAAAGCAGATATGGGTAAAGTGATGACTGCTGTTATGCCGAAAGTAAAAGGTAAAACAGACGGATCACTTGTGAATAAGCTGGTTATACAGCTATTAGCATAAAAAAGCGTCTCATTTCGTATGAGACGTTTTTTTATGCTTTTTTCAGTTTGGACGTGATATTACAAGCTCTTTTTTCATACATATGGGATGAGAGGGGGTCTTTTGAGATGAAGAAATTAGAACAAATGAAGAATTGGTTAACGAAGCAAATAGACCTGCCAGTGGATGTGTTAATGGATCTACCTCGGATCACGCTTGTTGGGCAAGTACATATCTATATAGAAAATCATCGAGGATTATTAGTGTTTTCAGATAAAGAGGTAAGATTGCTATTGAAACATGGTCAATTATTAATTAAAGGTCAATCCTTTGTTATTAAAACAATCCTTCCAGAAGAACTGTTGCTTGAAGGGATTATTGAACAAGTGACGTTTTTAGAAAATGAAAAGAAAGAGGAGTGAAGAGGAACTTCCGTTTGTGAAGTTTTTCTTCGTTACCTTGTATTAACAGGTGATAACGTTCTGGCCTCAATATTCGGTTCGTACAAAGAGGATAGGTGGGAATTGAGTTCCGCGTAAAAAAACTGGCTCGTGAAGGTTAATAATTAGTGAGGGTCAAGGAATCTGCTAATTTAGTACGAGCTAGTTTGATAATCGAATTGAAAAGTAGTGTATCTACTTTTAGAAAGGTAGTGGAGATAGTCGATGAAAAATAAATGGTTTATAAAATGGCTTGGGTATGTAAAGGTGCGAATTGAAGGTAGAGGAGCGGAACGCTTTGTTAACGAGTGTGTGCGGAGGAAATTACTCGTTTGGGATGTAAAGAAGATAGCTGATGAAACGTTGGTTTTTTGTATGTTATTACGAGATGTGAAAAAGATAAAACCAATTTATAGAAAAAATGAATGTAAATTATATTTTATTGGACGTTACGGTTTTCCGTTTTGGAATAAGCGTTTAATTAAAAATAGTGGATTTTTAATTGGGTTTTTAATATTTTTTTTCGGAATGATCGCATTGTCAAATATGGTGTGGAAAATTGAAATTACAGGAGCAAAACCTGAAACGGAATATATCTTGATGAAAGAATTGGACAAAATGGGTATAAAAAAAGGGAAATTACAGTTCCAAATGCCGAGTGTAGAAGATGTTCAACGTCATTTGACAGACAATATTAATGCGATTACTTGGGCGGGATTAGAAATAAGAGGGACAACATATCATTTTAAGATTGTTGAAAAAAATGAACCGAAAAAAGAAAGTGAACAACAGCCACAAAACTTAGTGGCGAAAAAAGAAGGGATTATTACAAAAACATTTGTGGAAGTTGGGAAGCCTGTTGTCATGAAAAATGACCATGTAGAAAAGGGGCAACTTCTCGTCTCGGGGATGTATGGTAATGAGGAGAATCCGACAATTGTTTCGGCTAAAGGGATTGTATATGGAGAAACGTGGTACAAATCTGAGGTGGATGTTCCGTTAAAGACGCAATTTCAAGTGTATACTGGTAATTCGTATAATGAATATTTTCTTAAATTTGGGAGTGCTAAAATAAAAATATGGGGATTTCAACAGGATAAGTATAAACGCTCTCGTACTGAAAGTGTAAAACATGATGTGAAATTATTTGGATTTACATTACCAGTTGCATACGAGAAAGATATTGTACGAGAAGAGGAAGAAGCGAACCGAGAATATACCGAAAAACAAGCAATGAAAGTAGCGAAAGAGATGGCAGAAAAAGAACTGAAGAAAAAATTGGATGAACATGCTATGATTGTAAGTGATAACATTTTGAGTAAAGAGGTTGAGGTGGATCACCTAAAGGTCACATTACATTATACAGTGATTGAAAATATTGCAGAGCCACAACCAATATCTGAATTCGATATTCAAGGAGACTGAGTAATGGCAGAACAATTAGTAGAAATGAACCAACAATTGGAAAACCCTAACGAAGCAATCGCTCTTTTTGGGGTAAATGATGCTCATTTAAAAGTAATTGAACGAGAACTTAGTGTATCGATTGTGACTAGAGGAGAATCTGTTCGTGTATCTGGGGCAGATGAAACTGTGGTGCTCGTAGAAAAAATCTTACAACAGTTACTTGTTGTTATCCGTAAAGGTGTATCAATTTCGGAAAGAGATGTTGCGTATGCGATTCAGCTTGGGCAACAAGGGAAAATTGCTCAATTCGAAGAGTTATATGAAGAGGAAATTTTTAAAACGGCAAAAGGTAAATCCATTCGTGTAAAAACGATGGGGCAAAGACGATATATTCATGCAATGAAAAAGAATGATATTGTATTTGGGATAGGGCCTGCTGGGACAGGAAAAACATACTTAGCCGTAGTAATGGCTGTGAGAGCTTTAAAGCAAGGGTATGTAAAGAAAATTATTTTAACAAGACCTGCTGTAGAAGCTGGAGAGAGCTTAGGGTTTTTACCAGGTGATTTGAAAGAAAAAGTAGATCCGTATTTACGTCCGCTATATGATGCGTTACATGATATTCTTGGACAAGAATATACACAACGTATGATGGAACGTGGTGTAATTGAAATTGCACCTCTTGCTTATATGAGAGGGCGTACACTTGATGATTCATTTGTTATATTAGATGAGGCGCAAAATACAACTGGTGTTCAAATAAAAATGTTTTTAACACGATTAGGTTTTAGTTCGAAAATGGTTATTACGGGAGATCCCTCACAGGTAGACTTGCCAAAAGGGGTAAAGTCAGGTCTTTCTATTGCTGCTAATATTTTATCTGGTGTATCAGGTCTTTCGTTCATTACATTGGAACAAACAGACGTTGTGAGACACCAGTTAGTGCAACGTATTATTGAGGCATATGATAAAATGGAATGATCCTATTTGTCAGGATCATTTCTTTTTGTATGATAAGGTTGGCGAAGGACATATTTTTTACTATCATTAAAGACGAGGGAAATAAACTATAGGTAATGGTCTATAAAAATATGGTCCGAAAAAGCATCGTTGGCTGGAAGAAATGAAATCTATAAATAGTTTCACGGAGAGGAGAAGGTATTGAAATCATGTCAAGATCTCAAGAAATTTCTAAGTGGTTTCGTAATTTACAACATTCGAAAAAACTAAGTTGGATTTCTTACGTTTTATTAGGAGCGGTACTGTTTTTTGCACTTATGAATAATGTGAAACCAGAGCAATTAGATGTTAAAGAGCTCGATATTGCTAAAAAAACAATTCACTCTCCTATTAAAATTGAAGATAAATCCGCAACAGCGAAAAAGAAAAAAGAAGCCGCTCAAAAGGTTGAGGATAAATATACATATAAAAGCGAATATAAGCAAAATAAAGTGGATATTGTAAATTCCGTCTTTGATGCGGTAAGTGAAGTAGAGGCGGAGGCTAAGTCGACTGGCCCAGACGAGTATAGAAAAATTTCTGATGTGGACAAATTGGACAAGTTAAAGAAGAAATTACCAACAGATTTAGCGAAAAGCTTAACAGATTCAATATTGTTGAAATTTATTAATGCTGATTCAAGTCAATTGTCATTGTCGAAGGATGCGGCTGTAACAGCGGTTAATAAAATTATGAGTGAACACATTAAGATGGATCAAGAAGAAGTTGCAAGAGAACGATTTGTTACTGAAATGAGTAGCGTAGGTATAAGCAGTGATTTAAAAGTTGCGGTGAATGCACTAGGGAAGTATGCGATTGCAGCGAACTATTTTTATGATTCAGCTGCGACGAAAGATAGTCAAAAAATAGCGGAAGATTCAGTTGCATCAGTTTTTATCCTTCAAGGGCAAGTTCTTGTGAAAGAAGGAGATACGATTTCACGAGAAGCATATGAGCAGTTGAAGTTAGCCGGATTGTTAGAGAAGGGCAATACCTTCCAACCTTATGTTGGTCTGGCTGTACTTATTTGTGTGTTATTGTACTTTATGCATAAGCAATTTGAAGTGTTTTTACAGCGAAAAAGAGAAGATAGGCCGTATGTTTTAGCGTATATCACAATTTTGTCTATCACGATTGTTCTAATGAAAATCATTAGTTTGTTTCAAAAGCTTGAATATGCAGGAATCGCGTATGTTGTTCCAGTTGCGATGGGGACAATACTTGTAAAATTAATGATTGGTGATCGATTTGTATTTTTAACGAGTATGATCTTTTCTGTGTGCGGAAGTATTATGTTTAATGAAGGTGTAACGAGTACACTAAATTATAGTGTGGGGATTTATGTTTTATTAAGTTCATTATCAGTTAGTATTTTCTTGAGAGAAAAAAATCGTCGTACGATGATTTTACAAGCTGGTATACTCGTTTCTGTATTAAATGTAGTCGTATTAGCGGCGTTGTTATTATTGCGAAATGGGAACTTTTCGCCTCTTGAAATTGGGATACAATTATTAATGGCTGCAGTTTCAGGGATTATCTCTTCTGTTCTAGCTATGGGAATTTTACCGTATTTAGAAAGTGGCCTTGGGATTGTATCGAGTATGAAGTTGATGGAACTTTCAAGTCCGAATCACCCGCTCTTGCGCAAAATTTTATTAGAAGCACCAGGTACATATCACCATAGTGTAATGGTAGCTAATCTTTCAGAAGCTGCATGTGAAGCAGTTGGAGCGAACGGAGTATTAGCGCGTGTAGGGGCGTATTATCATGATGTAGGGAAAACAGTACAACCACAGTTTTTTATTGAAAACCAGATGGGAATTGAAAACCCGCATGATAGATTAGACCCTGTAACGAGTAAAGATATTATAATTGCTCATGTAACCGATGGGGTGAGAATGCTAGAAGAACACCATATACCTCAAGAAATTATCGATATCGCTGGACAGCATCATGGTACAACGTTACTTAAATATTTTTACTATAAGGCGATTAAAGAAGATAAAGAGAAATATACTGAGGAAATGTTCCGCTATCCAGGATCAAAAGCAACTTCTAAAGAGTCGGCAATCGTTGGTATTGCTGATAGTGTAGAAGCGGCGGTACGTTCAATGAATCATCCAACGCCAGATCAAATCAATAATTTAGTGCAAAGTATCATTAGAGATCGTTTGCAAGATGGTCAATTTAGTGAATGTGATTTGACATTTAAGGAACTACAAATCGTTGGAAAAACGTTATGTGAAACGTTAAATGGTATTTTCCATTCCCGTATTACATATCCGGAACCGCCGGAAGAAAAGGAGCAAGAATGAGTTTATTAATTGATTTTATTGATGAAACAGAAGAAGTGAAAGATGAATATATAAGTTTGATTCGAGGGTTGGTAGAGAAAGCAGCCCAAATGGAGAACATAGAAGAAGGCGCAGAATTATCGGTTACATTTGTAGATAATGAACGTATTCGTGAAATAAACCGTGATTACCGAGATAAGGATCAGCCTACGGATGTTATTTCTTTCGCCATGGAAGAAATGGGAGAAGGCGAAATGGAAATTGTCGGTGCGGAGATGCCGCGTATGTTAGGAGATCTTATTATTTCTATTCCAAGAGCAAAAGAACAAGCTGAAGAATATGGACATTCTTTTGATCGAGAACTTGGGTTTTTAGCATTACATGGCTTTTTGCATTTGCTTGGTTATGATCATATGACAGAAGAAGATGAAAAAGAAATGTTTGGAAGACAAAAAGAAATTTTAGAGGCATTTGGATTAGGACGATGAAAAAAGGAAAACTTTTAGATAGTTTTGGATATGCTATAGCTGGTATATACTTTTGTCTTCGTCATGAACGAAATATGAAAATTCATTATTTAGCCGCAGTCATTGTTATGTGCTGCGGCTTTTATTTCCATATTACAACAACGGAATGGATTGTATTACTTATTGTGATAGGGATTGTAATGAGTTTAGAGATGGTGAATACGGCTATTGAAAAAACAGTAGATTTAGCAACCGCCGATATTCATCCGTTTGCAAAAATTGCAAAGGATGTTGCCGCGGGGGCAGTTTTATTGTTTGCAATTATAGCTGCTGTAATTGGTGCTATTATCTTTTTACCGTATATGGTATAGTTGCATTCCGAAGCTTTTATTGAGCTTTGGGAGCGCCGTGAAGGCCTTTAGTGAAAGAGTGTATCTATTCACATCTGTGAACGGAAAGGATGCGGGAATATGAATAGCAAACAATTAATTCAAGAAGCGACCGAAGCGCGTAAACGAGCGTACGTACCATATTCTAAATTTCAAGTAGGTGCAGCTTTACTAACTCAGGATGGAAAAATATATCGTGGATGTAATGTTGAAAATGCATCATATGGTTTATGCAACTGTGCAGAAAGAACAGCTTTATTTAAGGCGATTTCTGAAGGAGATAACGAGTTTGTAGCTATTGCAGTTGTAGCAGATACAAAGCGTCCGGTACCTCCTTGTGGAGCATGTCGACAAGTTATGGTAGAATTATGTAAACAGGATACGAAAGTATACCTATCAAACTTACATGGTGATGTTCAAGAGACAACAGTCGGAGAATTGTTACCAGGAGCATTTTTAGCGGAGGATTTACATGAATAGAAAAGGTTATAAATCAGGTTTTGTCTCTATTATTGGCAGACCGAATGTTGGGAAATCTACATTTTTAAATCGTATTATCGGCCAAAAAATTGCCATTATGAGCGATAAGCCACAAACAACTCGTAATAAAATTCAAGGTGTATATACAGAAAATGATTCACAAGTAGTTTTCATTGATACACCAGGAATACATAAACCTAAACATAAACTAGGCGATTTCATGGTGAAGATGGCTCAAACGACATTAAAAGAAGTTGATATTGTTCTGTTTATGGTCAATGCAACTGAAGGATATGGTCGTGGTGAGGAATTTATTATTGAGAAATTACAAGAAACGAAACAACCGGTATTTTTAGTAATTAATAAAATTGACCAAGTTCATCCAGAGCAATTATTAGCGTTAATTGATCAATACCGTAAACTATATGAGTTCGCGGAGATTGTGCCAATTTCTGCATTGGACGGTAATAACGTTGAAGCGTTAATCGGAGCAATTAAAAAGTATTTACCAGAAGGACCGCAATATTACCCGGATAATCAAGTAACGGATCATCCAGAGCGATTTATTATTTCAGAGCTTATTCGTGAAAAAGTATTACATTTAACACGTGAAGAAGTACCGCATTCTGTAGCGGTTGTTATTGATGCAATTCAAAAGCGTGAGGGCGGAGCGGTTTATATAAACGCAACGATTGTTGTTGAACGTGCATCACAAAAAGGAATTATTATAGGTAAGCAAGGGAAGATGTTAAAAGAAGTCGGTAAGCGAGCTCGCTTTGACATTGAAGCACTTCTTGGTTCTAAAGTATTTTTAGAAGTATGGGTGAAAGTGCAAAAAGATTGGCGTAATAAGATGTCACAGCTTCGTGACCTTGGTTTCCGTGAAGACGAGTATTAATATGAAGTAAAGTTGTGATCAGTGGGTGTTTTGTTCATCCACTGATTATTGGTTTTTATGAACCTTGATAAATTAGGAAAAATTTTTCTCACATGAAAATGAACAAAATGGGTCAATTTAATAACAACAAAAGAAATTGCTTTATAGGCTACGCTTATTGAGAAAGGTGGATTCTTATGCTAGATTTTACCTGGAAGTTTTTCTCCAAAACAGGAAGCATTGAAACGTATTTGCTTTTGAAAGAAATGGAAAAAGACGTAAACGATGAGATGGATCAACATGAAGAGGAGTTAGCGCATCTAGACTCTCCAATTTCTTGACCCGTTTTGTTCAAACCTTGGATGGTGACGAACATGTTTCAAAAAGTTGAGGGCATTGTCATCCGTACAACAGATTACGGAGAAACAAATAAGATTGTTACAATATACTCACGGGAATTTGGTAAGATAAGTGCAATGGCAAGAGGGGCGAAAAAACCGAAGAGTCGGTTAGCGGCTATTTCGCAACTTATGACACATGGTCATTTTCTTATTCAAATTGGATCTGGACTTGGAACTTTGCAACAAGGCGAGATTATTTCATCTATGAAAGAAATTCGCGAGGATATATTTTTAACTGCTTATGCATCATTTATTATCGAATTAACTGATAAAGCAACAGAAGATAAGAAGCATAATCCGTATTTATTTGAAATGTTATATCAAACGTTGCATTATATGTGTGAGGGTGTTGACCCAGAAGCATTATCATTAATTTATCAAACGAAAATGCTTCCGGTATTAGGGATGCACCCGTACTTTGATACATGTGCTATTTGTCATCAAGAAACAGATTTTGTCGCCTTCTCTGTCAGAGAAGGCGGTTTTCTGTGCTCGCGTCATGCGGAACAAGATCCGTATCGTATTCCGGTGGGAGAGGCTGTTCATAAATTATTACGTCTCTTTTTTCACTTTGATTTACACCGGCTCGGTAATGTATCGGTGAAGGATAGTACAAAAAAACAAATGCGCACAGTATTGAATACATATTATGATGAATATTGTGGGATTTATTTGAAAACAAGGCGTTTCTTGGAACAACTTGATAAGTTTCAAATATAAAAAGGGCCGTATACGGTCCTTTTTACATACTTTCTTTTTCGAATAGCATATTTAGTATATAATATTTAAGAGATAGTATAACTTTTTTCGTTGTGCATTAAAGGTGGTGATTATCATAGAGCTGAATAAACGGCAAGAGCATATCATTCAGATTGTAAAAGATCACGGTCCTATTACAGGGGAGTCAATTGCTGGGCAATTGGGTTTAACACGTGCAACGCTAAGACCAGACTTAGCAATTTTAACGATGGCTGGTTATTTAGAAGCGCGTCCACGTGTAGGTTATTTTTATACGGGTAAAACCGGGGGACAGCTATTATCTGAAGCTGTTAAGAAAATTAAAGTGCAAGATTATCAATCTAGACCGGCTGTAATTGATAAAAATGTATCAGTATACGATGCAATCTGTACTATGTTTCTAGAGGACGTTGGTACATTATTTGTTGTAGATCAAGCAACTTTATTAGTTGGCGTTGTATCTCGTAAAGATTTATTACGAGCTAGCTTAGGAAAGCAGGATTTAACCTCTCTTCCGGTTAATATTATCATGACAAGGATGCCAAACATTGCGATGTGTCGCAGGGAGGATTCTTTATATGATATTGCGATGGAATTAATAGAAAGACAGATTGATGCGATGCCGGTTGTGAAGGATACGAAACAAGGTTTAGAAGTGATTGGGCGAATTACAAAAACAAATATTACACGTGCGTTTGTGAATTTAGTAAATAACGAATAAGTGTAATTTGTTTAAAGTGAGGTAATGTAATGGATAATAAAATCGTATATGTCGTATCTGACTCTGTAGGAGAAACGGCTGATTTGGTTGTTAGAGCGGCAATGGGACAGTTCCCATTCGCTCCTGATATTAGACGTGTACCGTATGTAGAAGATACAGGGACATTAAAAGAAGTAATCTCGATTGCCAAGAGCAATCAAGCGCTTATTTGTTTTACGTTAGTAAAGCCTGATATGCGTCAATATTTATTGACAGAAGCGGCAAAAGAAGGAGTAGAGGCATACGATATTATCGGACCTCTTATCGATCAAATTGAAGGAATTACAGGGCAAGTACCAAGGTATGAGCCAGGTGTTGTTCGAAGATTAGATGAAGAGTACTTTAAAAAAATTGAAGCGATTGAATTTGCAGTTAAGTATGATGATGGTAGAGATGCACGTGGTATTTTAAAAGCTGATATCGTGTTGATTGGAATTTCACGTACATCAAAAACACCACTTTCACAATATTTAGCGCATAACAAACGTTTGAAAGTTGCTAATGTACCACTTGTACCGGAAGTGGATCCGCCTGAGGAATTATATCAAGTGGCAAAAGAAAAATGTTTCGGTTTGAAAATTATACCAGATAAGTTAAATCATATTCGAAAAGAACGATTGAAATCACTTGGATTAAGTGATGGAGCAACATATGCAAATATTAATCGTATTCAAGAAGAAATTGATCATTTTGAGGAAGTAATTAGTAAAATAAATTGTCAAGTGATTGATGTATCAAATAAGGCAATTGAAGAAACAGCAAATATTATTGTGAATGCAGTGCAAAACCAAAAAATGTTTTAGCACATTTACCAAAGGTGAATGTGCTTTTTTCGCTCGTGAGAAGGCGTTAGAGGAAGATGCGAAGTAGAGCATGAACTTTCGGCTTAGTAATAGAATATAGCGGAATGGTTATACTTATATTCTTCTGTTTTTTAATTATGCTAAAGGAACGATTTCGTTATCTTTAAGTGTAAGATGAAAATTAAAGGGATATGTAGCGTAGTTGAAGAAAATATATTATAATAAAAAATTGTGATAAAAACCTATATTTTACGTTTAGACTTTAATTTTTCAGAATAAACTAGGGATAGGATTTTCGAAAAAGACATGTATTTACGTTAAATCGACAAAATCTAGACAAGAAAACGCACATTATGGAAGGATTCACAGAAGGGATGTAGAATACAGAAATATGCAAAACATCAGATAAGATATTATTTGATGCAGATGCGTATCCCGTGAAGAATGCAATTGTGCAAGTTGGAACAAAATTTTATGTCGAAATTTTGTTTGTCGCATCCTATGCTCATCGTTCAAGAAAACAGCAAGGTAATTGGGTCTATGTAGATTCTGAGCAAGATGAAGTTGACTGTTATATTTATTAACATGCAACAGCTACAGATCTCATGATCATACAGGCTATAGTGCTTCTTGCTAGTCTTCTTGTGAAAAAGGAGTATATGTATTGTCTCCAAGAGATACATTTGTAACAGTTGAGCAAATGGATACAATTTTATATAGTAGTATGTATCTGCGAATTTACGCAGACTGGGGACTTATACGAAAGGTCCAAAATCGTTTACACAATGTGATCGACAGTACTTTCTAACAAATTTAGAAAAATATTGTCGAATTATAAAGGAATTTTTTAATTTATATCGAATACAAAATACGACACGGAGATGGAGTTATGGGGAACAGAATTCCTGAAGAAGTTGTTGAACAGATTCGGACATCATCCGATATTGTAGAAGTGATTGGTGAGTATGTTCAACTTAGAAAGCAGGGGCGTAACTATTTCGGCCTTTGTCCATTTCATGGTGAGAATTCCCCTTCATTCTCTGTTTCATCTGATAAGCAAATTTTTCATTGCTTCGGATGTGGAGAAGGTGGAAATGTATTTTCTTTTCTTATGAAAATGGAAGGACTTGCTTTCACAGAGGCTGTTCAAAAGCTTGGCGAAAGAAATGGAATTGCAGTTGCAGAATATACATCAGGGCAAGGACAACAACAACAAGAAGACATATCTGATGACACTGTCATCATGCAACAGGCTCATGAACTTTTGAAAAAGTATTATCATCATTTATTAGTAAATACAGAAGAAGGAAATGAAGCACTTTCATATTTATTAAAACGTGGTATTACAAAAGAGATGATTGAGAAATTTGAAATTGGTTATGCATCACAAGCTTGGGATGCAGCGACGAAAATTTTACAAAAAAGAGGTTTGTCGCTATCTAGTATGGAACAGGCTGGCCTTCTTGTAAGAAGTGAGAAGGATGGCAGTCATTATGACCGCTTCCGCGGAAGAGTTATGTTTCCGATTTATACTTTACAAGGTAAGGTGATAGCGTTTAGTGGAAGGGCATTAGGAGATGACACTCCGAAATATTTGAATAGTCCTGAAACACCGATTTTTTACAAAAGTAAGCTGTTGTATAATTTCCACCAAGCAAGGCCGTTTATTAGAAAACGTGGGCAGGTTGTCCTTTTTGAAGGTTATGCCGATGTACTAGCCGCGGTGAAAAGTGGTGTGGAAGAAGCTGTTGCGACAATGGGAACAGCTTTAACTGAAGAACAAGCGAAACTTCTGCGACGTAACGTTGAAACTGTTGTTCTTTGCTATGATGGTGATAAAGCAGGGCGAGAAGCGACGATGAAAGCAGGGCAATTACTATTGCAAGTTGGTTGCCAAGTGAAAGTTACACCCTTGCCAGATAAGCTTGACCCTGATGAATATGTGCAACAATATGGGACAACCGCTTTTGAAAATCTTGTGAAATCAAGTATAAGTTTTGTTGGTTTCAAAATAAATTATTTGCGCTTAGGGAAAAATTTGCAAGATGAGTCTGGCAAAGAAGAATATGTAAAAAGTGTTTTAAAAGAGTTATCATTGCTACAGGATGCGATGCAGGCGGAATCATATTTAAAATCATTATCGCAAGAATTTTCGTATTCAATGGAAACACTTTTGAATCAATTGCACCAATATCGCAAAGAACAAAAGGTACAGCAAAAACAAATAAAGCAGGTTTCTAAGCCATCTCAAATTGTTCAAACGAAACCGAAATTAACAGGTTTTGAAAGGGCAGAAAGAGAAATTATTTACCATATGTTGCAAAGTGCAGAAGTGACAGTACGTATGGAACCTCATATAGAAGATTTTTATACAGAAGAACATAAAGGGATTTTATATGAACTATACGCATATTATGAAAAGGGAAATGAACCTTCAGTCGGAACATTTTTAAGTTGGCTCTCTGATGAAAAGTTGAAAAATATTATTACTGATATTTCGACGGATGAATTTATTAATCCAGAGTACACAGAAGAAGCGTTACAAGGTCATTTGGAGGCGTTAAGACGCCATAAAGAAAAACTTGAAAAGATGGAAATTATCTTTAAAGTAAAACAAATGGAAAAAACAGATCCTGTAGAGGCTGCTAAATATTATGTGGCATATTTACAAAGTCAAAAAGCAAGAAAATAGCTTTTTCGATAAAATTTTAGTATAATGAATGTTTGTATCTCGCGTAAGGAGGGGAACAGATGGCTGATAAACCAGCTCGTTCTAAACAAATTGAAACTGAAATGACCCTTGAGCAAGTGAAAGAACAACTCACTGAGCTCGGAAAAAAACGTGGCGTTCTTACATATGAAGAGATTGCAGAACGCATGAATGGGTTTGAAATTGAATCCGATCAAATGGATGAATACTATGAATATTTAGGTGAACAAGGGATTGACTTAGTTGGTGACAATGACAACGACGAAGGTCCTAATAATCGCCAAATTACAAAAACGGAAGAAGAATTCGACCTCAATGATTTAAGTGTGCCACCAGGTGTGAAAATCAATGACCCTGTTCGTATGTACTTAAAAGAAATTGGTCGAGTTGACTTACTATCCGCTGAAGAAGAAATTCGACTTGCAACACGTATTGAAGAAGGCGATGAAGAAGCAAAACGCCGTCTTGCAGAAGCAAACTTACGTCTTGTAGTAAGTATTGCAAAGCGCTACGTGGGCCGTGGTATGCTGTTCTTAGACTTAATCCAAGAAGGAAATATGGGTCTAATTAAAGCGGTTGAAAAGTTCGATTATCGTAAAGGTTTCAAATTTAGTACGTATGCAACTTGGTGGATTCGCCAAGCGATTACACGTGCGATTGCAGACCAAGCGCGAACAATTCGTATTCCAGTTCATATGGTTGAAACGATTAATAAGTTAATTCGTGTACAACGTCAATTATTACAAGATTTAGGACGCGAACCATCTCCTGAAGAGATTGGTGAAGAAATGGATCTTGCTCCAGAAAAAGTACGCGAAATCTTAAAAATTGCACAGGAGCCAGTTTCTCTTGAAACACCAATTGGTGAAGAAGACGACTCCCATTTAGGTGACTTTATTGAAGACCAAGAAGCAACATCGCCTGCGGACCATGCAGCGTATGAGTTGCTAAAAGAACAATTAGAAGATGTGTTAGATACACTAACAGATCGTGAAGAAAATGTTCTACGTCTTCGTTTCGGTTTAGATGATGGACGAACTCGTACGCTTGAAGAAGTTGGGAAAGTATTCGGCGTAACGAGAGAACGTATTCGTCAAATTGAAGCAAAAGCACTTCGCAAATTAAGACATCCAAGCCGTAGTAAGCGTCTTAAGGATTTCTTAGAATAGGCTACCTTTAAGTTTACTTCACGATTGTGAAGTAAACTTTTTTATTTTGTTAATTTTTGTTAAAATTTAGCTGTCAGCAACGATTACAATTTCTTGTAATTTATTTTACAGAATTGTCTTTTGATTTGCAAATGCTCATTTTTCGATTTTTCGATTAATTTTGTTTATTCTATACAAAATAATATGTAGAAAAGTAAAAAATATGATGAGAAACGTTAGTAATTATCGAAATAATATGCGATATAATAGTGAAAATCAATAAAATGAATTTACGGAATATTTTTAACGAGTAGTAGTTTGCTCTTTTCTGATAGAGCGTTTTCAAGTACAATATAAATGACTGAATCATCTAACTATTTAGTGGTATAGAGGGGGGAGAAGAGATATGAAACGTAATCCGTTGATTCCGTTCGCTCTTATTGCAGCATTAGGTATTATCGTTATGTTTGTATTTTCATTTCAGGGGCTAAATAAATCTAAAGAGTTAGCTGATGCAAAAAATGGTGGGAAACCAGCACAAACAGCATCAAAGCCAGAGGATATTGTAAAGCAAAGCTGTACGAGCTGTCACGGTGATCAGTTACAAGGGGCGGTAGGACCTAATTTACAAAAAATTGGTGGGAAACTTTCGAAAGATGAAATTAAAGAAGTTCTTTCAAAAGGAAAAGGAAATATGCCAGCTAATTTAATTCCAGCTGATCAAGCAACGAAAGTAGCTGATTGGTTATCGAAGAAAAAATAAAGTTTCGTATTACAAGCCTTTTGCTTTTGTGCAAAAGGCTTGTTTTTCTATACTTTCTAAAATACGATTAGTAATAGAGAATTGAAGTGTTGTTATGGACTTGCAACAACTACTATAAATTCATTATCATGGAGACAGACTGACAAGAGAAGGAGTAATGGAAATACATGAATGAAGTAAAGCTTTCGAAACGATTAGAAGAAGTTGTGAGGGAGATTCCGGTAGGCTCTACAGTAGCTGATATTGGATCGGATCATGCGTATTTACCGTGTTATACAATTATAAATAATATTGCTACAAAAGCAGTTGCAGGAGAAGTTGTAGATGGACCGTTTCGCTCTGCACAAGCAACTGTAGCTGAAAGTGGCTTACAAGATAAAGTAGACGTTCGGAAAGGGAATGGATTAGCTGTTATTGCACCAGGAGAAGTAGATGTTATTACGATTGCTGGTATGGGTGGAGCGTTAATTCGTGACATTTTAGAAAGTGGTAAAGAAAAATTAGAAGGTGTAACACGTTTAATCTTACAGCCGAATATTGCAGCACACCATATTCGTGAATGGTTTATTGAAAATGGATGGGAGCTTATCCGTGAGAAAATTATAATAGAGGACGGAAAGATTTACGAGATTTTAGTCGGAGAGCGAGGAGATATAGCGGTACCTTACTCTGAAAATAAACAAACTGAATTGTTTATGGGTCCATTTCTAATAAAAGAAAAAAGTGAAGCTTTTGTTGAAAAATGGGAAGGGGAATTGAAAAACTTCCAAAATATTTTGAAACAGTTAGAGCGTGCAGCAGAGTCTGAAGAGAAGAAAGCGAAGCGTGCAGAAGTAGAAGCGAAAATGAAAATGATAGGAGAGGTTTTATCATGAGTAAAATTCCAAATGGCCATGAAATTATTTCTTTATTTGAAGGCATGTATCCGAAGCATTTAGCGATGGAAGGGGATAAGATTGGCTTACAGATTGGAGCGCTTAATAAACCTGTACAGCACGTATTAATCGCGTTAGATGTAACTGAGGAAGTTGTGGACGAGGCGATCCAATTAGGAGCGAATATCATTATAGCGCACCATCCTTTAATTTTTAATCCATTAAAAGCGATTCATACAGATAAGGCGTACGGAAGAATTATTGAAACGTGTATTAAAAATGATATTGCGGTGTATGCAGCGCATACAAATGTAGATATTGCTAAGGGTGGGGTAAATGATTTACTTGCTGATGCGTTAGGGTTACAAAATACAGAAGTATTAGCTCCTACATATGCAGAAGAAATGAAAAAAATTGTTGTATTTGTTCCAGTAACCCATGCAGAAGAAGTGCGCAAAGCTCTTGGAGATGCGGAGGCAGGTCATATCGGTAATTATAGCCACTGTACGTTCGGTAGCGAAGGGGTAGGTACGTTCATCCCTCAAGAAGGTACAAATCCTTATATCGGAGAAACTGGGCAGTTAGAACGTGTGGAAGAGATGCGTGTCGAAACGATTGTTCCAGCTTCATTACAAAGAAAAGTTATTAAAGCGATGTTGGCAGCCCATCCATATGAAGAAGTGGCATATGATGTATATCCGCTTGATAATAAAGGTGAAACATTAGGTCTTGGTAAAATAGGGTATTTACAAGAAGAAATGACGCTTGAGCAGTTTGCTTTACATGTGAAACAATCATTACATGTAAAGGGTGCAAGAGTTGTTGGAAAGTTAGATGATAAGGTGCGTAAAGTAGCTGTACTTGGTGGTGACGGTAATAAATATATAAACCAAGCGAAATTTAAAGGAGCAGATGTATATGTAACAGGTGATATGTATTATCATGTTGCTCACGATGCGATGATGATTGGTTTAAATATAGTCGATCCAGGACATAACGTTGAAAAAGTAATGAAGCAAGGTGTACAAAAACAATTGCAAGCCAAAGTAGATGAAAAGAATTTCAATGTACAAATTCATGCTTCACAGTTACATACGGATCCGTTCACATTTGTATAAGAAAAATAAAAACCGTTGCTCATGTAGGCAACGGTTTTTATTATTGTTCTTTTTTCACTTTTACACGAGGTAGTATCTTTTGAAGTGGTACTTTTCGAATTCTTTCCCATGTAGCTGGATTCATTGGGTCATATTGATCTAAGAAAGCAATAACTTCTTTTGTAATTGGCGTTGGAGTAGAAGCACCTGCTGTAACAGCTACGTTTTCTACACCTTGTAGCCATTCTAATTGGATTTCACTTACGTCTGCAACGCGGTATGCTGTCGTACCAGCGATTTCTTGTGATACTTGTGCTAAACGGTTTGAGTTGTTACTTTTCGGATCACCGACAACAATTGTTAAATCTGCAACATCAGCTTGTTTAGCGACAGCTTCTTGGCGAACTTGAGTTGCTAAACAAATTTCCTTGTGGAATTCTGCTGTTGGGAATTTTTTCTGAATGTCCTCCATTAAATGTTGAACATCCCATTGACTCATTGTTGTTTGATTCGTAACTAAAATTTTATCCGTTGGAATTTCTAGTGTTTTTAAATCATCAGCTCTTTCGATAAGATGAACGATATCAGGTGCGATGCCAACTGCGCCTTCTGGTTCTGGATGATTTTTTTTGCCGATATAAATGACATGGTATCCTTCAGCTTTCTTTGCTTCGATAAGGTCATGTGTTTTTGTAACATCTGGACAAGTTGCATCAATTGTCGTTAAACCTTTTTCTTTTGCACGTTGTTTAACTTCTGGAGAAACACCGTGTGCAGTGAAAATAACAGTACCAGAATCGATTTTATCTAAAATTTCTAATCGACTTGGACCGTCTAATGTAATGATGCCATCCTCTTCGAAAGCATCTGT
Organism: Bacillus sp. NPDC060175; assembly: GCF_042728695.1. Taxonomy (NCBI): domain Bacteria; kingdom Bacillati; phylum Bacillota; class Bacilli; order Caryophanales; family Bacillaceae; genus Bacillus; species Bacillus sp. NPDC060175. The sequence continues at coordinate 68,465 of NZ_JBHWYR010000001.1, read as the reverse complement.
TACATGCTTATTGTGAACAATCATACCTAAAATATAAATGGGTCTCGGTAATGATTTATCTAATGCGGCGTTACGTGCAATAACCATCGCGTCAACAACGCCGTAGCAATAACCACGAGGGGAAATTTTAACAATCTTCATGTGAGTAATCCTCTCCTTCTAAACAAGGGATACTTTTGTGCATAGTCCATTACATTATAAAGGAGGAGGAGATAGAAAACAAAGGATTGTTACACATATAGTTTTGGTTTTGTTGCTATTTGTTGAACAGGCTCTTCTGGTAATTCTTTTTCTACTACTGGTTCTATTACGATTTTTTTTCTTTTTCTCTTTTTTTGTGGAGGTGGTGGAGTAGCGACTTTAACCTCATTAACTTCGTCTGGTACGTTTTCATTTTGCTTTTCTTCCGTGCTTTTTCCAGAGGTGAGGATTTTAACAATGCTGGGTAGATTACGCATAATTGGACTGTATTGCTCAACGACAGGTCCTACAGATTGAACAACTTGTGATACTTTTTCGATATTATTTATCATATTAGTTGGATTCGCAATTAGGTTAGAAAAAAAACTTCCGATGCCACTGCTAGATGTCGCCGCAGCTGTAGTTGTTGCAGCGCCACGCGTTTCGTTTGCTTCATACATTTGAGGGGGTATCATTTGTTGGGGATATGGTTGCTGTGGTTGGTACGGTTGCTGGTACGGTTGTTGGTATGGTTGCTGTGATTGGTACGGTTGCTGGTATGATTGCCTTTGTTGGTACGGTTGCTGCTGGTGCATCATCGGTGGTCCTTCCATTTGTCGATAGGGAGGGACCATTTGCATGAAAGGCTCCGTAGGATCGTGTTTTTTAAAGAGTTTAGAAAGAAAACTTTTCTTTTTTTGTGCCATCGGTGGTAGTTGTGGAATTGGGTATGGTGTATAAGAATGATGTCCTTGATTAGGATACATTGGCCCTATTGGGGATTTCGGATACATATGAGGAATCCTCCTTTCTTCAGTTAGGTATATACACATACAATATGCAATGGAAGGAAAGAAGGTTAGTTTTTGAGATAAAAACCTAAACTAAAGATGGATTTTACTTGTAGATTTCGATATAATGTAGACTTGACTGATTTGTGCGCAGTAGAAATTTTAGAAAGAAGGTGTAACTTATGACACTACAAACTTTTACACAGTATGATTTTAAACCATTTTTAATAGATGCAGTTCGTGAACTACGCTTTTCAGAGCCGACAGGAATTCAAAAGAAAATTTTCCCGGTCGTGAAAAAAGGTGTGAGTATAATTGGACAATCCCAAACTGGTTCTGGGAAAACACATGCATACTTACTTCCTACATTAAACAGAATTGATGCAAGTCGTGAAGAAGTACAACTTGTTATTACAGCGCCTACTCGTGAGTTAGCACAACAAATTTATCAAGAAATTGTGAAACTAACAAAGTTCTGTGCAGAAGATCAAATGATTACAGCACGCTGTTTAATTGGTGGAACTGATAAACAACGATCAATTGAAAAGTTGAAAAAACAACCTCATATTGTAGTTGGAACGCCAGGACGTATTAAAGACTTAGTAGAAGAAAAGGCGCTATTTGTTTATAAAGCGGATACTATTATTGTCGATGAAGCGGACTTAATGCTTGATATGGGATTCATTCAAGATGTAGATAAAATTGCGGCACGTATGCCTAAAAACCTGCAAATGTTAGTTTTCTCTGCAACAATTCCTCAAAAACTAAAACCATTTTTGAAGAAATATATGGAGAATCCAGAACATATTCATATTAATCCGAAGCAAGTTGCAGCAGGAAATATTGATCATTACCTTGTGCCTTCAAGACACCGTAATAAAACTGAATTAGTGAAAAATATGCTACTTCAATTTAAACCATATTTAGCAATTGTCTTTACAAACACAAAGAAGAAGGCTGACGAAGTAGCCGATGGATTAGCAGAACGTGGGTTAAAAGTAGGACGTATACACGGTGATTTATCACCACGTGATCGTAGAAAAATGATGAAACAAGTTCGTGATTTAGAGTTCCAATACATTGTCGCAACAGATTTGGCGGCACGCGGTATTGATATTGAAGGAATTAGCCATGTTATTAACTATGAACTTCCATCAGATTTAGATTTCTTCGTTCACCGCGTTGGAAGAACTGCACGTGCGGGTCATTCAGGTATTGCAGTGACGATTTATGATCCAGCAAACGAAGAAGCATTAGATAGCTTAGAAAAACAACGTAATATTGAGTTTAAGCATGTAGATTTACGCGGAGATGAATGGGCGGATTTAGGTGACCGTCGTCGTCGTAAGAGCCGTAAAAAACCAAATGATGGACTAGATGTTATGGCAACAAAAGTTGTTAAAAAGCCGAAAAAAGTAAAACCAAACTATAAACGAAAACTTGCAACAGAACGTGACAAAGTGAAGAAAAAATATAGCAATAAAAAAAGATAAGGGATTTCCCTTATTTTTTTTTATCTCACTACTTGAGAGAAAGTCGATTAATGCAGACTAATAATTAGTGAGGGGTAGAAAAAACGTTGACTAAAGTTTCACTTTATTGGGTTAATTTAAGTATAGAGTGCAGACTGTTTAAATAGTCTGTTTAATTTATGTAGTGCCTTTTGTGTGAACAAACAATTCGCTACATATTTCTACAAATTATGCTATCATTATATCTATTGTATATTGAAGAGGTGATTGTATGTTAAAGATAGGATCTCATGTTTCAATGAGTGGTAAGAAGATGTTATTAGCAGCAAGTGAAGAGGCTGTTTCATACGGTGCAACAACGTTCATGATTTATACAGGTGCGCCACAAAATACACGAAGAAAACCAATTGAAGAATTGAATATAGAAGCAGGAAGAAAACATATGGAACTAAATGGTATTGAGGAAATTATCGTCCATGCTCCGTATATTATTAATGTTGGGAATACGACGAAACCTGAGACGTTCCAATTAGGTGTTGATTTTCTACGTATGGAAATTGAAAGAACGGCAGCATTAGGGGTAGCAACACAAATTGTTCTTCACCCAGGAGCTCACGTTGGTGCAGGAGCAGATGCTGGTATTCAACAAATTATTAAAGGGCTTAATGAAGTAATAACGCCAGAACAAACGGTTAATATTGCGCTAGAAACGATGGCAGGAAAGGGAACAGAATGCGGTCGTAGCTTTGAAGAAATTGCGAAAATTATTGATGGTGTGAAATATAATGAAAAACTATCTGTATGTTTTGATACGTGTCATACGCATGATGCAGGTTATGACCTTGTAAATGATTTTGACGGTGTGTTAAACGAATTTGATAAAATTGTTGGGATAAATCGTTTACAAGTACTTCATATTAACGATAGCAAAAATGTACGCGGAGCTGGAAAAGACCGTCATGAGAATATTGGTTTTGGTCATATTGGCTATAAGGCATTGCATCACATTGTGCATCACCCGCAACTACAGCAAGTACCAAAAATTCTTGAAACACCGTATGTAGGTGAAGATAAAAAAGATAAGAAGCCACCATATAAATTAGAAATCGAAATGCTGAAAAATGGTACTTTTGATGAAGGACTTCTTGAAAAAATTAAAGCACAATAAGGAGGGGATTTTCCCCTCCTTATTTTAATAGTTGCTGAAATAAAGTATTTACTTGTTGGGCAGTGGCAGGAGAAGTTACTTTAGCGATTTGTTTTAACAAATCTAGTCGCTCGGTATTATCGTAAATGTTAATATTTTTCCCTTTCATAAGTAAAACGATTTTATCAGCTTGTGCAGTTGTGATTGGAACTTCGTATTCTTTACTATATTTCAATAACTCTTTTGTAGAAATATGATTTAATTTTTTGTTCACAATTTGTTTAATGAGGTTCATCGTGTTGTCCTCCTTCACACGTTCTTCTATCGAAATATATGTAAGCATAGCTTGTACATATTCGTATCAAGGTGCATTTTTTCAATGGAGAAAAGGAGCTTATGTTATAATATAAGAACGAAACTATAGATAAAGAGTATAAGGAGGACTTATGGAGAAAAAGCAACATCGAAAAGAAAGTGTTATTCATCTTGTATATCGTTTAGTTATGATTGTCTTTGGGGCAGCGTGTGCAGCGGTAGCGATTGAACTGTTTTTAATGCCAAATAAAATTATTGATGGTGGAATTATTGGTATTTCTCTTATATTAGATTATCTTACTCCTAATATTTGGTGGCTAAGTTTTTCTACTTTAGTTGTTATCCTCAACATTCCTTTTATGTACTCCGGGTATAAGCAAATTGGAAAAACATTCATGTTATCTTCAGCATTTGGAATTGTAGCTTTAGCATTTATTGAATCAACGTTGCATGCTATCCCACCATTTACAACAGAGCCGATTTTAGCAACAGTTTTTGGTGGTCTTATTTTAGGGCTTGGTGTAGGACTTGTTATTCGTCATGGTGGATCGTTAGACGGGACAGAGATTATGGGGATTTTATTAACGAAAAAATTACCATTTTCTGTTGGTGAATTCGTAATGTTTGTGAACTTATTCATTTTTGCATGGGCAGCATTTGTGTTTGGTGTTGAACAAGCGATGTATTCTGTTATGACGTACTATATTGCATTCAAAACAATTGATACGGTAATTCAAGGATTGGACGAAACGAAAGCCGTTTTAATTGTATCGGATCAATATGAGGAAGTATCAAATGCAATTTTACACCGCCTTGGTCGTGGAACAACAAAACTTGTTGCTAAAGGTGGTTATACAGATAAAGAAAAAGAAGTTATTTATGCAGTTGTCACACGTCTTGAAGTAACAAAGTTAAAATCAATTGTGCACGAAATTGATGAAAATGCATTTGTTACCATTATGAATACGCAAGAGACAAATGGTGGTAAGTTTAAATCGGCAATTCATTAAAAAATGATTTGTAATATTTTTTAAAAGCAGAGAAAATTTCTCTGCTTTTTGTTATAATAATAAGGTTTCTAGAAATAAAGAATATATTTTGGGCAGATTGGTTTACAACTATAATAAGCTGTACTATAATTCAAATAGAGATAAATCGGAATCATTCTGAATTAAAATAGGTGAGATGCTATGAATAATATATTGGAAATAGAAGGATTAACGTTTCGATATGAAGATCGCAACGTATTAGAAGATATTAATTTGCAAGTTCCGAAGGGAGCTTTTTTAGGTTTAGTTGGACCGAATGGTTCAGGGAAATCGACTTTACTTAAATGTTTATTAGGTGTTTTAAAACCGAAGCAAGGAAGTATTAGATTGTTTGGCATTGATAGTAAGAAATTTAAAGAGTGGAATAAAGTTGGTTATGTATCCCAAAAGGCAAGCAGCTTTAACTCAGGTTTCCCGGCAACTGTTTTTGAGGTTGTTTCAATGGGGCTCGTTTCGAAAAAAGGGCTTTTTCGCTTTTTTACGAAAGCCGATAATGCGAAAGTAGAAAAAGCGATTGCTGATGTAGGTATGAGCGAGTTTCAAGGTCGCAACATTGGAGAACTTTCTGGTGGACAACAACAACGTGTATTTATTGCTCGTGCACTTGTAAGTGATCCGGAATTGCTTATTTTGGACGAGCCTACTGTTGGGATCGATGTGAAAAATGTGGCAAGTTTCTATGAGATACTAGAGGACTTAAACAAAAGATTAGGAATCACGTTAATTCTTGTTACGCACGATATGGGTGCTGTAACAGAGAAGGTGACGCATGTTGCATGTTTAAATCAGCATCTACATTTCCATGGGAATGTAGAGAAATTCCGAGAGTTAGAAGATGCAGAAATGTCGATTTTATATGGGCATCATGTTCATCGCTTAGAGCATGAACATGGGCATCACGGGAGGATATAATGATACAGGATTTTTTACAATATGATTTTTTACGTAATTCTTTATACGCTGGTGTTTTAATTGGGCTTGTCGGACCACTTATCGGCGTGTTCGTTGTAATTCGCCGCATGTCGCTTATTGCGGATGCATTAAGTCATGTGACGTTATCAGGAATTGCAGCCAGTTTATTACTTGAAAAGACAATCTTTACTGGAGGGTTTTTAAACCCTTTATATATGGGAATGTTTTTTTCAATCGGTGGAGCATTGCTAATTGAAAAATTACGTACTGTATATAAACATTATCAAGAGTTAGCAATTCCGATTATACTTTCAGCAGGGATGGGGATTGGAGTTATCTTCATTTCACTTGCTAATGGATTCAATACGGATTTATTTAGTTATTTATTTGGTAGTGTAAGTGCTGTGACAAGTGCAGATTTAATTATTATTGGTATAGTAGCAATTGTAGTTATTATAACAATTGTTTTATTATACAAAGAGTTGTTTTTACTATCATTTGATGAGGAATACGCTGTATCAACCGGTTTGAGTGCAAAGTGGATTCACTTTATTTTCATTATATTAGTTGCTCTTGTAATTGCGGTATCAATGCGTGTTGTAGGTGTTCTTCTCGTATCATCTTTAATGACGTTACCAGTTGCAGCAAGTATTCGTATTGCAAAAGGATTTAAACAAACAATTTTCTTTTCCATTTTATTTGGTGAAATTGCAGTAATTGGTGGAATGTTTGCTTCGTATCAACTTGATCTAGCACCAGGTGGTACAATTGTTATGATAGCGGTTCTTATTTTAATCGGTGCGATTTTATGGAAGAAGAAAAAAACTGCATAAAGTAGGGATAGGTATGAATCTAACAGAAGCTTTACGCCTAATGAAGGAAAAAGGATATAAACATACGGGGAAAAGGGAAGAGATGCTAAGATTATTCGCGGCGCATAATCGTTATTTAACCGCAAAAGATGTTTTAGAACATATGAAGGATGATTATCCAGGACTTAGTTTCGATACGATTTATCGTAACTTGACGGTTTTTGCTGAAATTGGTGTTTTAGAGCAAACGGAATTAAATGGTGAAAAACATTTTCGTTTTATGTGCTCTATTATGGAACATCATCACCATTTCATTTGTTTAGATTGTGGTGGTACGAAAGAAATCACTTCTTGCCCAATGGATTTTATGAATAAAGATTTTAAAGGTTATGAGGTAACGGGACATAAGTTCGAAATATATGGTCGTTGTCCAAAATGTGCAAAATAAGAGAACTCGTCGGTTATATAACTGACGAGTTTTTAATTTAAATGTAAAAAAGGTTGCTCACAAAAATTGTGGGCAACCTTTTTTTATTGTTCTTGTTTTTCTTTTTCTTTTTCTCGTTCGGCAGCCATTTCAGCAGCGATTACATCAATTTCTTTTTTCAGTTCTTCTACCATTGTTTCTTCTGGTACTTTACGAACGACTTGCCCTTTACGGAATAATAAACCTTCTCCGCGTGCACCAGCAATACCGATGTCGGCTTCACGAGCTTCACCAGGACCGTTTACGGCGCAGCCGAGTACTGCAACCTTAATTGGAACTTTAAGTGTAGAGATGTATTCTTCGACTTCATTAGCAATGCTAATTAGGTCGATTTCAATACGACCACAAGTTGGACAAGAAATAAGTGTTGCGGCATTAGATGCAAGACCGAATGACTTTAATAGTTCACGTGCAACCTTTACTTCTTCAACTGGATCAGCACTTAAAGAAATACGAAGTGTATTTCCGATACCTTTACTTAAAATTGCTCCAAGACCAGCGGCGCTTTTTACAGTTCCAGCAAACAATGTTCCTGATTCTGTAATACCTAAATGTAATGGATAATCAAAAGCGCGAGCAGCTTTTTCGTATGCTTCAATTGCTAAGTTAACATCAGAGGCTTTCATTGATACGATAATATCGTGGAAATCTAAGTCCTCTAAAATTTTAATATGGTGCAGTGCGCTCTCGACCATACCATCAGCAGTTGGATATCCATACTTTTCTAAAATATGACGTTCTAATGAACCGGCATTTACACCGATACGGATTGGAATGCCACGCTCTTTCGCTGCATTTACAACAGCTTCTACTTTATGGCGACGTCCAATGTTACCTGGATTGATACGTACTTTATCAATGCCACCTTCGATTGCTTTTAAAGCAAGGCGATAATCAAAATGAATATCAGCAACAAGTGGAATGTTGATTTGTTTTTTAATATCAGCAATAGCATTTGCTGCGCGTTCGTCTGGAACAGCAACACGAACAACTTGACAGCCAGCTTCTTCTAAACGTTTAATTTCAGCGACTGTAGCCTCAACATCATGTGTTTTTGTTGTCGTCATACTTTGTATAATTAATTCATTGTTACCGCCAATTGTTAAATTACCGACTTTAACTGGACGTGTTTTTGTGCGTTGAGTCATTTCATTCACGAATTGATCGCTCTCCTTATAAAAGAAGTTTCTTATTTTAGTCCCTTACATCAATGATAGTATGTGTGAGAAAGGGCTATGGAAACCAAAGTACTCGGTTTCACTTTTACTATTGTATCAGCGCCTTTATGTAATTGACAAGGATTAAGTGATTGCTTATTGATATAACGGGAATTTATAAGATTTTCCAACTTGGATTTTTGTAGCAGATGTATTTTTATTTAATTGCTTAAAATCATCAATTACTTTTTCAATAGAAGGGATTTTTTTCTTATTAATCGCTTCTGTAATAGAAAGAACTGTATCGCCAGTTTTTACTTCGATTGCTTTATAAGCTGTATCCGTTTCTTTTTCTGTTTCTTTCTCTTTATTTTGTTTTGTATCTGTATTTTCTTGTTTTATCGTTTGGGCAGCAGAGGTTTTTTTGTATGAACTTAACATCGGTAAAGTACCGATTTTTATGTCGTAATAAAATATATAACCGAGGACAAGCACGAATAAGAGTACACCTAATCTCTTCATATTCTTCACTCCTTTGCTAGGAATATATGCTTGTCCAAAAAAAAAATGCCTATTTAGGCATTTTTTTATAGTTCTTGTTTTTCTTTCGGTTTTGGAACTTCTTTAATTGTTAAGTATAGAACGATTAAAACAACTGCAATGTAAATGAATGTTGCGCCAGGTACGTTTATTTTGAATAAATCCATAATCATAAAGAAGATTGTTGGAATTGTGTAGCTGTAAGCAGTTAATGTCCAAACTTGTTTATAAGATAATTTGCGTTGACCGCTCATCGCAGAACCGATGAAGGCAAGCAATGTAACTCCTACAAAGGTAATAAATAATTGGAACAAGTACAGTAAGAACCCAATAACGAATAATAAGATTGGATAAATACTGTCAAATAACGAAATGAAATCTTGTAAATCTTTTTTCTCAAGAGATGCGCCTAATAAGTCATTATAGGAGTATGTTTGTGTTTGACCATTCCCCATGGAGACTACTTTATCTTTTAAAACAAATAAACCTGTTTTATTTTGATATTTTTCTAAGTCTGTTGAATTTGGATCAAATACGAAAAGGGCATTTCCGTCTTCTTTTTCGATAGGTTGATCAATATCAGCTGTTAGCTCGCCATTTTCAATTTTAAAATCAGGTAAATCTTTTTCGATTACTTTATTTACCATGTTAACACCATCTTGAATAACGCTACCGTACAAGAAAGTTCTTGGAATAGTAGTGATTAGGCAAAGAAGCATAATATACAAAATGGTTTTACCGATTTTTTGAAAACGGAAAAGCGCCATATCTTTAGGCGAATATACGCTTTTTGCTAGCTGTGTAAAAATGGACATAGATTCACTTCCTTTATGTATGTGTAAAATCATTGTAACGTACGAATCTAGAGAAGCTCAAGATATATTATATTTACATATAGTAGAAAGGACTAAATTTCTTTTCATTAATTTACTTCTTTTAGTAGAGAAAAATACAATTGACACTTTTCTTTTGTATATGGTAAATTTATCTTACATTTTTCAAACGATATATCCGATGGGAATTTAGTTGTTTTTAATGTTACATACATAATCGTGGACCCTTAGCTCAGCTGGTTAGAGCAGACGGCTCATAACCGTCCGGTCGTAGGTTCGAGTCCTACAGGGTCCATATCCATTTCAGATGTTTAGTATGCCAGCAGGAAGCTTCCTTGTAGAAGGAAGCTTTTTTTACGGAATATATGAGCATTTTAATTGAAAAGAAGTGGGAATTTTGCTACTTTAATGATAGCAAGACAAAGCGATTTATTTGTTTGCACCCTATGGCAATTAGGGTAGAATGAAGTTGTAGGTCACATATGTAGTGACAATACATAAACCGGGAGGAATATAACAATGGCAAAACACGAATTACCAAATTTACCTTATGCGTATGATGCTTTAGAACCTCACTTTGATAAAGAAACAATGAACATCCATCATACAAAACATCACAACACGTATATTACAAACTTAAACGCTGCTTTAGAAGGTCATGCAGAATTAGCAGACAAAAGCGTTGAAGAATTAGTTGCAAACTTAAACGAAGTACCTGAAGCAATCCGTACAGCAGTACGTAACAATGGTGGCGGACATGCTAACCATACATTCTTCTGGACAATCCTATCTCCAAACGGCGGGGGACAACCAGTAGGCGAACTTGCAACTGCGATTGAAGCGAAATTCGGTAGCTTCGATGCATTCAAAGAAGCATTCGCAAAAGCTGGCGCAACTCGCTTCGGTTCTGGTTGGGCTTGGTTAGTAGTAAATAATGGTGAGCTAGAAGTAACAAGCACTCCAAACCAAGATTCTCCTCTAACTGAAGGTAAAACTCCAGTTATCGGTTTAGATGTTTGGGAGCATGCTTACTACTTAAATTACCAAAACCGTCGTCCTGACTACATCGGTGCATTCTGGAACGTTGTAGATTGGAACGTTGCTGAAAAACTTTACCAAGAAGCAAAATAATTAAAGTTAATACAGCTAGAAAAAAGCTAGGAGTTTCTCCTAGCTTTTTTCTATGCTCTCCTTTTACATAATTGAGCTTGTCTTTGGAAGACTAGAACATGAAGTAAAGGAGAGTTGTGTATGAAGTGGAAACATGTAATTGGTGATGTTGAAGTGAATCGGGATTTAGTATTATTGCTCGTTATAGGAGGTTTATACACGCTCGCAATTTCTTTATCGAATACGTTTGTAAACATTTATTTATGGAAGCAAACACAAAATTATGTAAATCTGGGCTTGTATAATTTGGCCAGCGTTGTATTGCAGCCTCTAACATTTCTTGTGGGCGGGAAATTAGCGAAACGTATTGATCGCTCGATTTTATTGCGAATCGGTGTAGGCACGTTAGCTGCTTTTTTTATCGTCGTTTTAGTAGCGGGAAAAAGTGCATCTCACTATATTTTACTAATGGGAGCCCTTTTAGGAGTTGGTTATGGTTTCTATTGGCTCGCTTTTAACTTGTTGACATTTGAGATTACAGAACCAGAAACAAGAGATTTTTTTAACGGTTTTCTCGGACTTCTTACATCTTTCTCTGGAATGATTGGACCGATAGCTGCAGGATATACAATTTCACGTATGGAAAAATGGAGCGGTTATACTGTCGTTTTCTGCCTTTCGTTAATGCTATTTGCGGTTGCAGTCGTTCTAAGCTTTTTTTTATCGAAGAGGGAATGTGAAGGACGCTATGAAATTGTACAAGTATTGAAAGAGCGGCAAGTTGATGAAAACTGGGGAAGAATTACGCGTGCTCATTTCTTCCAAGGTTTAAGAGAGGGAACGTTTATTTTCGTTATTTCGGTATACGTCTATTTAGCATCTGGTAGCGAGTTAGCACTAGGGAAGTATAGTTTAGTGAATTCTGCAGTATCATTTGTATGCTATTATTTAGTTGCTCGTATGTTAAAGAAAGAATGGCGAAAAAAAGCAATTTTAATTGGTGGCATTATTTTATACGCGGTCGTATTTTTAGTTATTTTCAATGTTACATATACGAAATTACTTATTTATGCAGCATGTATTGCGGTTGCATATCCTATTTTACTCGTTCCGTACGGATCTATGACATACGATGTAATTGGTAGAGCAAAACAGGCGAGAGAATGGCGTGTAGAATATGTAGTTGTCAGGGAATTATGGTTAAATGCCGGAAGAATTTGTTCCATTTTAAGTTTTTTATGTGCTGTCATATTCTTTCCTCCTGAAAAAAGTTTACCGTTCTTACTATGTATTTTAGGAGCTGGACATTTTCTTATTTATTTTGCAGTTAAAAATGTCAAATATGATGAGGGAAATGTGAACAAAACCAGCGCTGTAGCGCAAGGAACCACGCAGAATCAAACTGAACCAGAAGGTTAACTTATCGTTTGTTTTATGCTAGAATAGAAAAAGATGTAAGACAGCAGTGAGGGCACCTGTATGAAGGTGTCCCTTTCACATTACATAGCTGTTGGTAGAGGGGGTTTGTATGAGCAAGAAGCAGAAAAAGAACCAGACAAAGACAAAAACCCACGTTCCCTTTCGGTTAAACGTGTTGTTTTTTTGCGTGTTTTTAATGTTCTCCGCGGTTATTGTAAGGCTTGGATACGTACAAATTGTTCGTGGCGAGGAATATAAAAATGAAGTTGAGAAAAAAGAAAATTCAACGATAAGTAATCCTGTACCACGCGGGAAAATATTTGATCGTAATGGAGAAGCGGTCGTAGATAATGAGCCTATTCGCACAATTACATTTACAAAAATGAAGGGATCAACTGCAGCAGATCGCTTAGAAACGGCGAAAAAGTTAGCAGATTTAATTGAAGTCCCAACAGATAAGTTAACAGATCGCGATAAAAAAGATTATTGGCTTGCTTTACATAAAGAAGAAGCAGAAGCAAAAATCATAAAAAAAGATCGTGAAGAGTTTAAAGCGAATAAAATTGACGATAAAGAACTAGATGAACGTCAACGAAATCGTGTAACAGAAGAAGAGATTAATCAACTGTCAGCAAAAGATTTAGAAATATTGGCGATCAAAAGTAAGATGGAAAGCGGATATGCAATGACGCCGCAAATCGTTAAAAAAGGTGCAACAGAAGAAGAATACGCGATTATTAGTGAAAATTTGGCGAAATTGCCAGGTGTAGATACAAATGTCGACTGGGAACGAAAATATAAGTATGACGATATGTTCCGAAGTGTACTTGGTGGTGTAACTTCTTCTGATGAAGGGTTACCGAGAGAAAGGCTAGATTACTATCTTGTTCGTGATTATAATCGTAATGATCGCGTAGGGAAAAGTTACCTTGAGCAACAATATGAAGATAGCCTACACGGTACAAAAGCTGAAGTAAGAAATGTTACAGATAAAGACGGAAATATTTTAGAAACTATTAATGTGTCACAAGGACAACGAGGTAACGACCTGAATTTAACGATTGATATGAAATTACAAAAGCGCGTAGAAGAAATTCTTACGAAGAACTTAATGAGATTTAAAGGGAGCGAACCTCTTTTAGACCGTGCATTCGTTGTAATGATGAACCCGAAAAATGGTGAAGTTTTATCTATGGCGGGGAAACAATTAGTGAATAAAGACGGCGAAACGAAAGTAGAAGATTTTGCATTAGGAACGATGACGAGTTCTTATCCTATGGGTTCAACTGTAAAAGGCGCGACAGTACTTACGGGATATCAAACTGGTGCAATTCAACCTGGATCTGTACAGTTGGATGAACCAATTAAATTAAAAGGTACACAAACAAAATCATCTTGGAAAACGATGGGGTATATTAATGACCTTACAGCGTTAAAACAGTCTTCTAACGTTTATATGTTTAAAACAGCGATGAATATCGCTGGGGTTTCATATGTACGAGGCGGTACGTTAGATATTCCGAAAAGTGCGTTTGATACTATGCGTTACTATTTTGGTCAGTTTGGACTTGGTGTAAAAACAGGAATTGATTTGCCAAATGAAACTGCTGGCCAGATGGGTAAAGGGAATCAACCAGGTTTCTTATTAGATTTATCAATTGGACAGTATGATACGTATACACCGCTTCAATTAGCGCAATATATTTCGACGATTGCAAATGGTGGATATCGTATGCAACCACAAGTTGTAAAGGAAATTCGTCAGCCATCGGCGAAGCCAGAGGAAGTTGGAAAAGTGGTTCAATCCATGGAACCGAAAGTATTAAATCGTGTTGATATGCCTGAATCACAAATTAAACGTGTTCAAGAAGGATTTAGACAAGTGTTTAACGATACAGGTGGTACAGCTACAAAATACTTTACAGGTGCACCATATAAAGCCGCTGGGAAAACAGGTACAGCTCAAACTGTGTATGGCGGAGATAAAGAGATTGGTAGAAATGCAAAGGGTGAGCGTGTTGAAACATATAACTTAACATTAGTAGGTTATGCGCCACTTGAAGATCCAGAAGTAGCATTTTCTGTTGTTGTACCATGGGTACATGATGATAAAACAGGAATTAACGGATATATTGGTCGTGAAATAATGGACGCTTACTTTGAGTTGAAAAAACAAGAATTAACTGGTGAAGCTCCAAAAGATGAAAAAGAGAAAAAAAGTAATACACAAGATGATGAATAAAAAAGTTGTAAAAAAAGCACACTATCTAAAAAGATAGTGTGCTTTTTTTTATGCTTTATGCATATGGTTTAGTAAATGTGGACAAGCGTAAAATGTTGAAAAAAACATGTAGTTTCAAAAACGATGAACATAACAAGATGAGTGCATACGCTCTAAGTTTGTCTTGTGTGATAGGAGATAACAGTTTTATCCCGCTATTTGTGGGCAGTAAAACTCCCACCTCAAAATTCAGTTGGAGCAAAGAAGTTAGGTGGGAGCCCTGCTGCCCGTAAACGCCCGATTGGTGAAGGCTAATAATCAGTGGGGGGATGAACAAAACCCCCACTGATCAAAGTTTCACTTTATGGATGATTAGAAAATTTCCTGCATCTAAAGTACAAAATTCAAAATTAAATTTGTGTATACAGTTGTTTTTGTGGAACTTTACAAAACTTTTACAAACAATTAAAACCGAATTAATAGTTTAGCAGTATTCTTATATCTGTAATCCTGTTATTTCCGGTTACTTCTAGGAGGAAAAACACGTGAAATGGATGAGCACATCGATTAAAGTTTTGACATTATCGACATGTTTCCTTTGTTTTAATATGTCTACTGCATTCGCTACAAATGAAATGGGAGAAGTGAGAGTTGATGGATCCTCAACGGTTTTTCCTATTATAGAGGCAGTAGCAGAGGAATATACAAAGGCCCATCCAAACGTGAAAATTTCTATTAGTATTTCTGGGACAGGAGGAGGATTTAATCGTTTCAGTAAAGGAAAAGTAGATATAAACAATGCTTCGAGATTGATGAAACCGGTAGAAGAAAATGCAATGCAGAAAAACTCCATTCAATTTACACCATTTGAGGTTGCTTATGATGGTCTAACGATTGTTGTGAATCGTCAAAATACGTGGGTAAACAATATGACGATAGACGAGTTACGTCTATTATGGAGTGAAAATGGAAGATTGAAACGATGGTCACAAATTCATTCATCATGGCCACGTGAACAAGTTAAATTTTATGCGCCAGGCGTAGACTCTGGTACTTATGATTATTTCCAAAATGTTGTCTTACAAAATAATCGCCTTGTAAAAACGGTTTCTTTGTCTGAAGACGATCAAGTTATTATGCAAGGGGTAATGAATGATAAAAATGCCATTGCTTTTGTAGGATATGCTTATTATATGGCCAATCGAGATAAGGTAAAAGCAATACAGGTGGATGGTGTATTTCCAACGAAAGAGACCATTCAATCGGGTACGTATAAGCCATTATCTAGGCCGCTATTTACGTATGTGAATCATGCATCTATCAGAAATAAAATTAATGTAGCAAATTATGTTGAGTTTATGATTAAGCATGTTGGAAGCCTTGCTGAAGAGGTCGGATATGTAAAATTACCAAAAGAAAAATATAATGAACAGCTGCGAATGTTAACAGAAATAAAAAGGTAATGTCAGGGTGGAAAGGGGTTTTCATCTTTGGCTCATAATGACAAAAGTCAAATTACATTTTCTGTACAACATTTGATTGAGAGAAATACAAATAGAAGAAAAAAAACGCAGCGAATCAATCGAATTGTTCCGTTAATACTAAAAGTCATTGCTAGCGTGTCCATTGTAACGACACTTGGAATTATTATTACGTTGGCAAATGAAACAATCATGTTTTTTCAAAAGATATCATTGTATTCTTTTTTGACAGAGAAAGAATGGTTACCTTTTTTTGAAAATCCGAAATTCGGTATATTACCACTTATATGTGGAACAATCCTTGTAACAGCAATTGCCATGTTCGTAGCAATTCCTATTGGTTTAGGTTGTGCCGTGTTTTTAAGCGAATACGCTTCGAATGGCGCTCGGAAAATATTAAAACCGTTGTTAGAGCTACTAGCAGGCATCCCGACAATTGTATATGGTTTTTTCGCGTTAACAGTTGTCACACCACTTTTACAACGCGTTATACCAGATTTGCAGTTTTTTAATGCTATTAGTCCGGGTATTGTTATAGGGTTCATGATGATCCCGACGATTGCGTCTCTATCTGAAGATGCGATGAGAGCTGTAGAAAAAGGAATTAAAGAAGCCTCATTAGCGCTAGGAGCGACTCGTTTTGAGATGGTAAAACAAGTGGTGTTTCCATCGGCTTTTACGGGCATAATGGCAGCGATTATATTATCAGCTTCCAGGGCGATTGGTGAAACGATGATTGTTGTTATTGCAGCTGGATCCACACCTAATGTATCGATAGATCCGACTCATTCTATTCAAACATTAACAGCCTATATTGTACAAGTGAGTTTAGGTGATGCTCCGCACGGAACGATTACTTATTACAGCATGTATGCTGTAGGTGCAACGTTATTTATGTTTACTTTTATTATGAATATCATTTCGCAATATATTATGCGCCGTTTTAGGAGGGTGACATAATATGCGAATGTTAAACCATAAAAAAATACAAGAAAATATGGCATCGCGTTTTTTAAAGGATCGGATTTACAAGTGTTTGTTTTATATAGCAATTTTGTTTTCAGTAGTAATACTTTTTATATTGCTTTTTCAAATTTTTGAAAAAGGTATAAGTTATCTTTCAATAGATTTCTTTACAAACTTCGCCTCACGTAATCCGAGAGAAGCTGGGATTGTCGCTGCTTTGTCAGGAACAATACTATTTATGAGCATTGTTATACCGGTCTCTTTTATATTTGGAGTCGGAACAGCTCTTTATTTAGAGCATTATGCGAAGGAGTCCGTTTTTAAAAAGTTAATTGAATTAAATAATCAAACATTAGCAGGGGTACCTTCCGTTGTGTTTGGTTTACTCGGGTTAACTATTTTCGTATACGCTCTCCATTTAGGAGAGAGCATAATGGCAGCGGCACTGACGATGAGTTTACTCGTCTTACCAACTGTTGTTGTAGCTAGTCAAGAAGCGATTCGAACTGTGCCGAGCTCATTACTAGAGGCTTCTTACGGATTAGGTGCTACGAAGTGGCAAACGATGTATCAAATTGTATTGCCAGTAGCTTTGCCAGGGATTGTAACGGGATGTACGTTAGCGGTATCGAGAGCAATTGGTGAGGCAGCACCATTATTAGTCATTGGGGCTCTTGCCTTTGCAAATTATGTTCCGTTCAGTATGTTTGATAGATTTACGGTTTTACCAATTCAAATTTTTAATTGGATGAGTAGACCACAAGAAGAATTTCAGTATGTAGCAGCAGCTGGGATGATTGTTTTGTTAGGGTTGCTGCTCTTTATAAATATATTTGTCTTATGGTTACGAAATCGAAAATAAGTTGGAAGTGGATGAAAGGGGAATTCAAATGGTAGCAACAGTAGTAAATGTACAGGTGAAAAACGAGAAAAAGATTGAGACAGCACCAAAAAAAGTGGTATTTGATACGAAAAATTTAAATTTATGGTACGGAGAAGACCACGCTTTAAAAGATATCAACTTAAGTATTCATGAGAATGAAGTAACAGCGATTATCGGTCCAAGTGGTTGTGGTAAATCAACGTACTTAAAAACACTAAATCGTATGGTAGAGTTAGTGCCTATCGTTCGAACTACGGGCGTTATCGAATATAGAGAACGAAACATATTCGAAAAGTCATATCCGGTTGAAGAATTACGTACGCATGTGGGTATGGTATTCCAAAAGCCAAATCCATTCCCAAAATCTATTTATGAAAATGTAGCATATGGCCCGAAAATCCATGGTGTTCGTGACAAAAAAACACTTGATGAAATCGTTGAAAAGAGCTTGCGCGGAGCAGCGATTTGGGATGAGTTAAAAGATCGTTTGCACGATAATGCATATGGTTTATCAGGTGGACAGCAACAGCGCCTATGTATTGCACGCTGCTTAGCGATTGAGCCAGACGTAATTTTAATGGATGAGCCAACATCGGCGCTAGATCCAATTTCAACATCAAAAGTAGAAGAGCTAATTCAGGAGTTAAAGAAAGACTTTAGTATTGTTATCGTGACGCACAACATGCAACA
This sequence comes from Bacillus sp. NPDC060175, assembly GCF_042728695.1. Lineage (NCBI taxonomy): Bacteria > Bacillati > Bacillota > Bacilli > Caryophanales > Bacillaceae > Bacillus > Bacillus sp. NPDC060175. Next base: position 50,000 of record NZ_JBHWYR010000001.1, on the reverse strand, counting down.
AGCAGCACGTATTTCAGATAAAACTGCTTTCTTCTTAAGTGGAGAAGTTGTGGAATATACAGATACGAACAAATTATTTACAACACCTACAGATAAGCGTACAGAAGACTACATTACAGGACGATTTGGTTGATATCGCTAGCAAGGCTAAGAGTAAATGCCCCCTTAACAGAGGGCATTTCTCACTTTCACCTCATTCTAATAGGGGAGTAATATTTCTCTTTTCTCAAGGCTTAATAAACGTACAAGAGGCTGGGTAGGGGATTTATATAAAATGGCACATAATATTGAGGGGGAAGAAACGATGGTAAGAGAACAGTTTCAATGTGATTTAAAAACGTTACAGCAAAAGGTGATTGAGCTTGGTGAGTTAGCAAGGGAAGCTTTATTGATCGCTATGGAAGGTCTTCACAACAGGGATGTAGAGAAAGCGTTAGAAGTCATTGATGGGGATTATCGCATGGATAATTTAGAAGAGGAAATAAATGACCTTGCGCTTATGCTTATTACAAAGCAGCAGCCTGTAGCAAGTGATTTAAGAAGGATTTTCATTTCAATTAAAACAGCGACAGATTTAGAACGTATTGCAGACCATGCTGTTAATATTGCGAAATCAACAATTCGTCTTGGTGAAAAAGAAGTGGTCGTTAGCTTGCGTAATCTTGAGGAAATGTTTGAGATTGCTCATAAGATGTTAAATTTAGCATTAGAAGCATATGAGCAAGAAAATTTAACTTTTGCTAAACAAATTGCTGAAATGGATGATTCAGTTGATGAAATTTATGGGAAAGCGATTCGTGAATTTATTTCCTCTGTCCCTGGACAACCAGAAGCGATTACACAAATTACACAACTATCCTTTGTTGCAAGATATATTGAGCGTGTAGCAGACCATGTTACAAATATTGCTGAGAATGTATTTTATTTAGTAAAAGGAAAGCATTATTTATTGAATGAGTAGGGGAAAAAGTAGGTGATGAGAAATCACCTACTTTTTTTAGTCAAAACATGACAAAAAAAGCTCGTTGTTTCCTTTAGTCTATGATGATAAGATGTATCATAATTAATGGGAAAATAAGTACATATGTGTTAGTTACGTCTTATTAATTATTTTACTAAGTTAATGGTAAACGCTTTCTTTTTTATCGGGAGTTAAAAGGCACATTTATTCATAAAGTGAGGCTTTAATTAGTGGGGCTGTCTCTCACTGATTGTTAGATTTACCAAACCGGACTTTTCCTGCAGTTAATGTGGGATAAATGATATACGGAGTTCTTGAACATTATATAAGTGGAGGCTGAAGTATATGAAGGGGGTTATTTTAGCTGGAGGAAAAGGGAGACGTCTTAGACCATTAACATGTAATACTCCAAAACCGATGTTACCATTGTTAGAAAAACCAGTTCTTGAATATAATATTGAATTATTACGTCAGCATGGTATTCGTGAAATTGCAATTACAGTTCAATATATGAGTACTGCCATTAAGCAATACTTTGGTGATGGTAGTAAGTGGGGAGTTAACTTGTATTATTTTGAAGATTCTCCTCCGCTTGGAACAGCAGGGAGCATTAAGCAAGCGGAAAGTTTTTTAGATGAAACATTTGTTGTTATTAGTGGGGATGCATTAACTGACTTTCAATTATCAGAAGGAATTGCATTTCATGAACAGAAGAAGAGAATGGTAACGATGTTTGCGAAAGAAGTAGAAAACCCACTCTCATTTGGGTTAGTTGTAATGAATAAAGAACAAGAAATTATACGATATATAGAAAAACCGAGCTGGAATGAGGTAGTTTCTAATATTGTGAATACAGGTATTTATATAATGGAGCCAGAAATCTTTTCTTACATACCATCCATGGGATTTTCGGATTTCAGTCATGATGTGTTTCCGTTATTGGCGAATAAAAATGCTTTATTTGCATATTTATCAGAAGACTATTGGCTAGATATTGGTACATTTGATCAATATCGGCAAGCTCAATTCGATTTGTTGACGAAAAAATTGAAGGTGCCTATTCCATATACAGAAGTATTACCAATGGTGTGGATGGGAGAAGGTGTAACGATAGGAAAAGGGACGAAAATTCATGGTCCTTCTTTTATTGGGGAAGGAGCAATGATTGGTGCGGGGGCTGTAATTGAACCGTACTCTATTATCGGGAAAAATAGTATCGTTTCAAGTTATTCTCATCTTCAAAAAAGCATCATTTTTGCAAACGCTCATATAGGAAAAAATTGTGAGTTGTTAGAAACAACAATAGGAGATCATACAATGGTCGAAGATGATGTTACACTTTTTCAAAAAAGTATTGTAGCGGACCATTGTCATATAGGGAAAAGTACAGTAATTAAGCAAAAAGGAAAAATATGGCCATATAAGGAGATAGATAGTCATTCGATAGTAGGTTCTGCCGGTGTTAAAGAGAGTGAAAAGAGTGCAGGGTGGTTACAAAAAAGCAGGATTGTAGGAAGGGGTAATGTTGAAATTACTCCTCAATTTATTGTGAAAGTTGCAATGGCTTATGGATCTCTTTTTGCTAAAGGAGAGAGTATATTGATTGGAAGTCAGGAAAATATAGAAACAACTTCCTTTAAAAATTTATTCCTCCATGCCATTCATGGCAGCGGGATTCATACGATGGAATGTAAAGAAATGAATGAGTCGCTTTTTCAGTATGCCATTCATAATTTGCAATGTGCAGGTGGAGTTTTCGTTCAAGTGGAAAGCGAAAGAGGGATTGTTATACAATTGTATGGTAAGGAGGGCTCATTTTTAACGTATAAGCAGCAAAAAGCGATAGAACAAGTATATATGTCTGAGTCGTTTTATTACGCTTGTGAGAAAGAAATGGGACGAAATAAGCTAGTTCACGTTTCTGTAAATAATTATGTAGAAGCTGTGTTAGAGCATATTGATATTGAAACGATACAAAAACAGAAGTTTCATCTTCTTATTAATAAGAGAAATGATATGTTACAACATTTACTTATGATTTTTTTGCAAAGGCTCGGATGCACAGTTACATGGATTTATGCGGGCGAACAAAAGCATCATGTGAAAGCCTTGATGAAATCAAGTAAAGCAAATATGGCACTTATGTTTTCAGAGCAAGGAAATTATTTCGAGTTATATGATAATCATAGTAATATTTACCAGGGAACAGATTTTGAAGAGGTAGATATTCCAGATTTATTACTTGAATCGGCAGGAAATATTTACCCGATGTCTTTGAAATTAGGAGAATGTTACCTTCTATTTTATACGCAGGATGAAAAAAAGTCGTTTCAAGCGAGATGGAAGCGAGATATTTTATATCGAATTGGAAAATTATTCGAGCTAATAGCATTGCAGGGAAAAACATTTCTCAGCATAGTAGAGCAATCACCTCCGCTCTATCTACTTTGTGATGAAGTTGTATGTTCATGGAATGAAAAAGGGAAAGTAATGAGGAAATTATTGGCTGATATGGAAAGAAAGGAAGAAGGTATATTTGAAGGAGTACAGTTCAAATATACTGAAAAAGAGTGGTCTTATATCGTTTCTGACACAAAACAACCGAAATTTTTAGTGTATTCGCATGCTAGAAACCCAGTAATAGCAAGGGAAAACATGAAAAATCTTATAGAAAAAATTAGACAATATCAAAAGGTGTAGAATTTTTATTTTAAAAGTGGTATTATAGTATAGTCTGATTTAAGTTATTAGTACTGGAGGGAAATAAGAATGCGTGTGAATATTACTCTAGCATGTACAGAATGCGGAGATCGTAACTATATCTCAAAGAAAAACAAACGTAACAACGCTGAGCGTATCGAGCTTAAAAAGTATTGCAAGCGTGACAAGAAGTCTACGTTACACCGTGAAACAAAGTAAGCAGTAGGAATATTTTCCTACTGTTTCTTTTTTTATTCGGTTCCTCTGTTAAAAGTGATACACTATCATCGTAGAGCAAAGTGTCACTGTGAGGGGGAAAATGTGTGAGAGAAGAGAAACTACGTTTACGTAAACAAATAATAGAACACATGAATTCTTTATCAGAAGAACGGTATACAACTTTATCAGAGCAAATTGCAGCTTCGTTGTATGCGCAAAAAGAGTGGGTTGAAGCTAAAACAATTGGAATCACCCTCTCAATGGAAAATGAAGTGAATACATATCCTATTATCGAAAAAGCTTGGGAAGAAGGAAAGAAAGTTGTTGTTCCGAAGTGTAATAAAGGAACACGAACGATGTCTTTCCGGAAAATTAGTAATTTTGATCAATTAGAAACAGTGTATATGAATTTACGTGAACCAATTCCAGCGCTTACGGAAGAAGTGAATGCAGATGAAATTGATCTTCAAATCGTGCCAGGCGTAGCTTATACAGAGCGAGGAGAACGGATTGGATATGGCGGTGGCTATTATGATCGTTATCTCGTGCATTATAAAGGGAAAGCGCTATCATTAGCTTATAGTTTTCAAATGTTAGAACATATTCCAGTAGAGCCATTTGATAAAAATGTAGAAAAAATTATTACAGAAAAAGGAACAATGGTTAAAAATGGGCTTGTATAGACAAATAAAAATTGACGAGACTTTTTCTTCGTGATTATAATAAAATATGTGAACGTTTTCTTATTATAATTTTTTATAGTAAGTGAGCATAGAGGGTGATGAAATGGTATCTATTTATGATATTCAGCAATTGCTAAAGAAATTTGGTACGATTATTTATACGGGTGATCGAATTGCAGATTTACAATTAATGCAAGATGAATTGCGTGAATTAAATCAATCACAGCTAATCGATCCACAAGACTATCAAACAGCTTTATTTTTATTGAAGCAAGAAATTCAAAAAGAGCTAAATAAGAATTAGATAAAGGTAGGTAAGTAACATGGAAGAGAAATGGTTAGTTGGTGTTGACCTTGGTGGTACAACGATTAAATTAGCATTTATTAATGTGTACGGTGAAATTTTACATAAGTGGGAAATCCCTACGAATACAAATGAACAAGGAAAACATATTACACTTGATGTAGCGAAAGCTATTGATAAAAAGTTAGAAGAATTAGGTGAATTAAAAAGCAAGCTAATTGGTATTGGTATGGGAGCTCCTGGTCCTGTACATGTGGCATCTGGAATGATTTATGAAGCGGTTAATTTAGGATGGAAAAACTATCCGTTAAAAGACTTGCTAGAAGTAGAAACAGGATTACCTGTTGTGATTGATAATGATGCAAACTTAGCGGCGCTTGGTGAAATGTGGAAAGGTGCTGGCGAAGGAGCAAAAGATTTAATTTGTATGACACTTGGCACTGGTGTTGGTGGTGGTGTTATCGCCAATGGTGAGATTGTACATGGTATAAGCGGTGCTGCTGGTGAGATTGGACATATTACAGTTGTTACAGAGAACGCTTTTCCATGTAATTGCGGGAAGTCAGGTTGCTTAGAAACAGTAGCTTCTGCAACAGGTATTGTGCGTGTTGCTATGCAAAAAATACAAGAGACAGATAAAGAAAGTGTTTTACGTTCTATGTTAGCAGAAGAAGGGCTTATTACATCAAAAGATGTGTTTGAAGCGCTTGGACAAGGTGACGAACTAGCAGGTGAAGTAGTGGAAAAAGTAGCTTCTTATTTAGGATTAGCTGTAGCGAACCTTGCTAGTACGTTGAACCCAGAGAAAATCGTAATTGGTGGTGGCGTATCTAAAGCTGGAGATGCACTATTAGAGCCAATTCAACGTTATTTCGAGCAATATGCTTTCTCTCGTGCTGTAAAGAGTACAAAATTAGCAATTGCAATACTTGGTAATGATGCAGGTGTAATTGGAGGAGCGTGGCTTGTAAAAAAGCACAAATACGAGGCGAAGATGATATAAGTTGTGAATAATGAGAAGAGGAAGGGACCCCCTTCCTCTTTTTATGCAAGATCTTGTTGGAGAATAAAAATGTAAATGGATTAAGCTGTTGGTGGGTACCCATTATATAGAACAGTCATGATTGTAAACCATCCGAAAACAAGTACGGTTGCAATAGCGAAGCCGCCCGCGAATAAGTTTTTTTCGCGAAGTGTTCTAAGCGTAGCAAATACAGCTAACAGAGTGACTAGCGTAAAAATAATAACAAGGCCCATACAATATCCTCCTCTGTCTACTCATTCCTTAGGATGAGTTTTTAGAATTTTTACTCTTTTATATTGTACATGTTTTAAAAATGATTGTCGAGATAACACCCCTTCTTTTCCTAAGAGAAAGAAATGTTGTATCATTGAAAGTAAATTAAATAACTGGAGGAGATTTTCATATGAAATGGATACAAATGCCGTTAGGCCCATTACAAACAAATGCTTATATTTTAACGAATGATCAAAATGAGTGTATTATCTTTGATCCTGGCCATGAAGGAGAGAAACTTGTTACATATTTACAAGAAGCACAGTTAAAACCACTTGCGGTTTTATTAACACATGCTCATTTCGATCATATCGGTGCTGTTGATGTGGTGAGAGACGCTTTTCATATTCCTGTATACGTACATAAAGAAGAAGCGGATTGGTTAGGTGATGCAACTGTGAATGGCTCGCAAATTTTTATGATGAACCGCAGTATTACAGCAAAACCAGCAGATCATATTATTGACGAAGAGGGTACATTAACGATCGGTTCTTTTAATTTTGAAATTTTTGAGACACCAGGACATTCTCCAGGAAGTATTTCTTATTATAGTAAAGAAGCGAATGCTGTATTTTCTGGAGATGTATTGTTTCAAATGAGTATTGGAAGAACGGATTTACCTGGTGGAAGTTTTGCTGAATTAATTGGAAGTATTGAAGAGAAATTATTTGTATTACCAGATGAAACAGCGGTGCTATGTGGACACGGTCCAGAAACAAGCATTGGTTTTGAAAAAGAAAATAATCCATTTTTACAATAAGGAGTCATTATGGGGATGGAGCTCATTTTAAGAGAATGGATGGGAAAAGAAAAGGATCATTCGATTTCATATAGTACGTATATGAGCCTCGTATTATATGCAGAGGAACATGGGTATTATATGAGAGAACGTGAAAAAATTGGCAGACAGGGAGATTTTTTTACGAGTAGCAATGTATCTTCTGTATTTGCGAAGACTTTTGCTAAGTTTTTTATTCGGCTTGTTGAAAAGGGAGAAGTTTCTCCAAATATTTGTGAGATTGGTGGGGGAACAGGAAAGTTTGCCTATGATATTTTACAAGAATGGAAACAATTATCTCCGGAAACCTTTATCAATTTAAACTATTCAATTATTGAAGTGAGCCCTTTTCATAGAAGGCTACAACAGGAGAGGCTTTGCTTATTTGATAATGTGTCGTATTATACATCTTATATTGAAATGGGAGAGTCTTTCGAAGGAATTATTTTTTCGAATGAATTATTTGATGCGTTTCCTGTTGAAATAGTTGAGAAAAGAAATGGAATTTTGTATGAAGTACGTATCACGTATACAGATGAGGGGAACCTTACAGAAGTATTTAGACCGATAGAGAAAAGAATCGGTCGTTACTTATTGAAATATAACATTCACATTGCTGAGGGACAGCGCTTTGAAGTGCCTATTGCAATGGAAGAGTATATAGAAGAGATTGCGAAATGGTTTCAGAAAGGTATATGTATTACAGTTGATTATGGATATACAAAAGAAGAATGGATGCATCCTGCACATCATGAAGGAAGTTTAAGAGGATATTATAAGCATAAGCTAATTCGTAATCCACTTGCATATCCAGGAGAAATGGACCTTACTACGCATGTTCATTGGGATGAGTTGAAGATGAATTTTGAGCTACAAGGAATTAATACGATATGGCATAGGAAGCAATCAGAGTTTTTGTTAGCAGCAGGAATATTAGATCAGCTTGCTAGCCATCAAGATACCAATCCTTTTTCTGAAACTCAAAAACGAAATCGAGCAGTTCGTTCTATGATTTTGAACGGAGGATTAGGTAATGCTTTCGATGTTGTTATACACACGAAAGATATGAAGAATTTACTTTTGAATCAATATTTAACAATATAAAAAAAACAAGACACAGTATTTTCTGTGTCTTGTTTTTTAATACGACTTTTAATTATGTAGCATTATATATTTTCTCTCATGATATATATTTATATTAAAGATATGAGATGAAAAATATAGAATACGCTCTTTTTCTCTGTCTATAGGTCCCTAACCTAATAATACGCGAACGAGTTGAATAATTGTTTCGTTTTCTACTTTGTAGTAAATTTCCAATCCTTTTCTTTCACTAGAAACGATTTTAGCACTTTTTAACTTTGCTAAATGCTGTGAAATTGTAGATTGTGGCATGTTTAAGCCTGTGTACATTGTAGAAACGTTGCTTGGGCCACGTTCAATTAATCCCTTTACAATACATAAGCGAACAGGATGAGCAAGCACTTTCAATAATTCTGCATTGCTTTCATAAAGTTCTATTTCTTTTTGAAAGGTTTCTAACATGTTCTTTTCCACCTCCGTGTGAGCTGTTATACCATACTATACATACCAAAAAATTAAAGAAAAGAAAACAGTTGTTGCAGAAAAAAAGTCCTAAAGTAAAGAAATTGTAAGAAAAGAGACCCTGATGTAAATAAAATAGATAAATTTGCACAGTTTTGTAAAATGACATTTTTGGGTGAAAATTTTGATGCGTTTCAAAAATTGAAAGATATAGATATATTCGTAACACAATTTTATCATGATTTTCTTATTCTTTCAAATGAATATACAAAATTTTTAAAATAATATGAAAAAGGAATTATAATGTTATATATAGAATATAAAACAGTTTAAAAGAAGCCCAATGTAATCAGCTTCTTTATGATGATAATGAGACACTTGAGTGTAGCTGATAAATCTTAGAATGATCCAGTCATTAGTCATTAGTCATTAGTCATTAGTCATTAGTCATTTATTCTAGAGCTCATCTTTTATCAACTTTAAAAATCTGTGGTTCCATATATTCTCATAAAAATCAATTGTCTCTTTTGCGGACATAAATGGATTGTTTAACGTAGAGGTTGTTTTCTGTCCCATGAAGTTTTCGTATCCTAGTCCGTGGGCAAATTTAATCGTAGCATCCATGCAGTATTCTGTTTGGGCACCACAGAATTCAATACGATGTACAGATAATTGATCTAAAATTTCTTTTAAGTTTGTTTTATAAAATGAATTTGCATGTGTTTTTCTTACAAAAAAATCTTGTTCTTGAACATCTAAATCGGTATGAATAGCCCAAAGTTCTTTTTCGGGTACTAAATCATCATCACAATGTTGAATAAAAATGATTGGTTTATTTGATTTTCTGTATGAAGAAATTCTTTTATTTACTTTTGTAAGCAAGTTTTGTAAATCAAATAAATGCTCTCCGCTATAACATACCCCATTTTGTAAATCGATAACGATTAAAATATCTGCGCAAGTATCCATTATTTTTACCCCTTTTTTATTTCTTAATATATCAATTAATCCATTACTTGGAAATAGATGATATACTTTTATTTTTTAATGAACTATACAAAAAGAAAAAACATTAAAATGAATATGCTAGACAGCATAAAAAGAAGATATGAAAACTTAATTTCATATCTTCTTTTCTCTCTATGCATTTACAGGTTCTTCTACATAAGAAAGAGCATTTTCGAAATCGGATATTAAATCGTTAACATTTTCAAGACCAACCGATAAACGGAGTAATGAATTAGAAATCCCTCTTTCATCACGTGCTTCCTGTGATAAGGCTGCATGTGACATTTTTGCTGGATATGAAAGAATAGATTCAACAGCTCCTAGACTAACCGCAAAAACGGGCAGTTTGACTTTTGATAAGAATTGGCGCAGTGCATCTTCGGATTGTAAGGTGAAAGATAAAACAGCCCCAGCCGATGTTGCTTGATTTTGTTGAATATTATAGCCAAGATGTGATTGTAATCCAGGGTAATAGACATTTTGAACTTTAGAGTGCTCCTGTAAAAAATGTGCGATTTTGTTGGTACCTGCAGCTGAATGTTCGAGACGTACATGCAATGTTTTAATGCCGCGAAGCACGAGAGAACAATCTTGCGGTCCTAAAATAGCACCAAAAGCGTTTTGTAGAAAGCCGAGCTTTTGAGCAAGCTCTTCATCTTTTACGACAGCTAATCCGGCGGTGACATCACTATGACCAGCAATAAATTTTGTTGCACTATGAAGAACAACATCGGCGCCAAGATCAAGTGGCTTTTGAAATAGTGGCGTCAAAAATGTATTATCAACAAAAGTAAGAGCACCAATAGATTTTGCAAGATTAGAAACAGCACGAATATCTGTCACTTTTAAAAGTGGGTTAGAAGGTGTTTCTACATAAAAGAGCTTCGTATTCGGTTTAATGTTTTCTTTTACTTCTTCTACATTGGTCATATCAACAAATGTATGTGAAACACCATAACGGGAGAGAACTTCAGTAACAATTCGATAAGTGCCTCCATATACATCTTCTGAAATAAGAACATGGTCACCTTGTGAAAGAAGGAGAAATGCAGTAGAAATGGCTGCAATGCCTGATGCAAAGGCAAATCCTTTTGTCCCGCCTTCTAATAAAGCAATGATATCTTCAAGAGCTTCACGTGTTGGATTTCCAGATCTACTATAGTCATACTTTCCGAAAGCATCTACATCAAACTGATGAAATGTTGATGTGTTATAGATGGGAACGTTAACAGCTCCTGTGTGTGAGTCATGCTTGTATTGATTATGCAGTAAAAGCGTATCTATGGAATAGCTCATATTCTTACACCTTCTTTTACAAGTTTAATTGCTTGCTTTAAGTCTTGAATTAAATCATTGCTATTTTCGATGCCGACTGAAAAACGGAGAAGACGATTACACACACCGCGTGCTGTTCGAATATCTTCTGGAATATCGGCATGAGTTTGCGTTGCTGGATAAGTCATTAAACTTTCGACGCCGCCAAGACTTTCAGCAAATGTAATTAAGGATAAAGATTGTAAGAAAGGATTAATCCAAGTTTCATCTTGAAGGCGAAATGAAATCATACCACCTCTTCCTGGATAAAATACATCTGTCACACCATCTTCATCATTTAAATAAGCAACAATTGCATGAGCGTTTTCTTCATGCTGTTTCATGCGAAGTGCTAAAGTTTTCATCCCTCGAATTAATAGCCATGAATCAAACGGGCTTAAGACAGCACCAGAGGCATTATGATAATGAGCAAGCTCCTCGCAAAGAGATTTCCCTTTCGCAACGACAAGTCCGCTTAGTACATCGTTATGTCCGCCTAAATATTTAGTTGCGCTATGAAGGACGATATTTGCACCTTCTGTTAATGGTTGCTGTATATAAGGTGTATAGAACGTGTTATCTACAATAAGAAGTAGTCCGTGCCTTTTCGCTACACTTGCTACACTTACGATATCAGTAACTTGCATTAATGGATTAGTCGGTGTTTCTATGAAAATAGCCTTCGTTTGAGATGTGATTGCTTGCTCAATTTGTTTAATAGATTGTGTATCTACGTATCTACATCGAATATTCCACTTGTCTTCATGTTCGGAAAATAGACGATATGTTCCTCCGTATAAGTCTTCAGATACGATAAGTTCATCTCCGGAACGGAATAGTGAAAGGACAAGGAGAACAGCGGCCATTCCTGAGCTACAGGCATACCCTTGCTCACCGCTTTCTAAGTCTGCAATTGCCTGTTCTAAAAGACCGCGAGTCGGATTTCCAGTTCTTGAATAGTCAAAGCCAGTAGATTTACCAATTCCTTCGTGACGATAAGCAGTTGAGAAATAAACAGGTGGATTAACAGTTCCTGTTGTAGCTTCGCTACGGTTCCCGATTTGTGCTAGTTTTGTTTCGATTGTTGACATGTGAAAATTCCCCCTTTTAAAGTGAAAGACTAAGTGAATTTAAAATGAAAAAAGCCTTCTAAGAAGAAGGCTTTCGGATTGAATAGAGTCTTCTTCTCATCTGTCAAATCTTTCACAATTTGCTGGAATTAGCACCTTATTAACGAATGAATGTTAATGGTTGCTGAGGCGTCATAGGGCCAGTCCCTCTACCTCTCTAGATAAGAATGTTCGTATGAAATTTTTATTATGTTTTTAACTTTACAACAAAAGATAATTGAATTGCAACTTTATTTTAAATAATTTTTATTTTTCCGCAAGTGTCATTGACTTTTATTTTAGTGCATGCTAAATTTATAAAAAATTAACAAACATTGTTAAAAGGGGAACGTATTTCCTTTTAGCTACATAAATAAAATAATAAAGACAAACTCTTATTGAGAGCGGTGGAGGGAAAGGCCCTGTGAAACCCGGCAACCTTCAAACTAAATGTTTGAAACGGTGCTAAAACCTGCAAAACGTGTGTTTTGCATAATAAGAGGAGGAACAATTATGTCCCCCTCTTCAAAGTGAAGAGGGGGTTTTTATATTGATAGAAATGAGGGAGATTCGTGAAATTACTAGATTTATTATCAAAAGGAATTGTAATAGGTGATGGTGCGGTTGGAACGTTATTACATTCGCATGGTTTACAAAGTAGTTTTGAAGAATTGAATTTGTCTGATCCGGACTTAATTATATCGATCCATAAACAATATGTAGCTGCTGGAGCGGATGTTATTCAAACGAATACGTATGGTGCGAATGAAGCGAAACTCCGCATGTATGGTCTAGAAAATCAAGTTGTTCAAATTAATAAAGCGGCAGTGAATATTGCGAAAGCATCAGTAACAGATCGGAATGCAATTTTAGGGACAATTGGAGGTATGAAACATATTGGTGCTGTTACAACGACTGATATAGAGCGAGAATTTATGTTACTTGAGCAGGCAGGTGCTTTACTAGAAGAACAGGTTGATGGATTATTATTAGAAACTTTTTATGATGAATTTGAATTATTGCATGCCGTTAAAGTATTGCGTAAACAAACGAATATTCCGATTGTTGCTCAGTTAGCGTTACATGAGGCAGGTACGACTCAAAATGGGAATGATGTCAATGAAGTATTAAAACAGCTTTTGGATTACGGTGCCAATGTTGTTGGATTGAACTGCCAACTAGGGCCACTTCATATGACGGAAGCTTTCAAAATGATATCGATTCCTCAAAATGGCTATTTATCAGCATATCCGAATGCAGGTCTCCCGAATTATGTGGAAGGGCGTTACGTATATGAGGGAAGTCCAGCGTATTTTGAAGAGATGACACCAAACTTTATTGAACAAGGTATTCGTTTATTAGGTGGTTGCTGTGGTACTACCCCGGAACATATTGGAGGAATGAAACGTGCTATTGCAAATGTTGTACCTGTAATAGCAAAGGAGACGATTCAAAGGCCTAAAGTGGTCCATACACATGAGAAGCGTTCGAGAGTTCATGTTACTCTCGCAGAAAAGGCAAAGAAACAAACGACAGTTGTAGTGGAATTAGATCCACCGAAAACGTTAGACACGCAGCGTTTTTTTGAAGGGGCAAGAGCACTGAAAAGGGCTGGAGCGGATGCTATTACTCTAGCAGATAATTCATTAGCATCTCCTCGCGTTTCGAATATGGCTATGGGTGCATTATTAACGAAGCATGATATTCCAGTATTGACGCATTTAACGTGTAGAGACCATAACGTCATTGGACTACAGTCTCACTTGCTTGGATTATCAGCATTAGGTATGGAGGAAGTGCTAGCTTTAACTGGTGATCCAGCGCGCGTTGGTGATTTTCCAGGTGCAACTTCTGTATATGATTTGTCATCTATAGAGCTAATTAAAATGATTAAAGAGATGAACGACGGTCGCTCTATTTTAGGGAAATCAATTGGTCCGGCAACAAGATTTTCTGTCGGAGGGGCATTCAATCCTCATGTAAGGCATTTAAAAGCAGCGGTAAAGCGAATGGAACGAAAAATTGATGCTGGAGCAGAATATTTCTTAACTCAGCCAATTTATGATGTCGCTTTAATTAAAGAAGTATATGAAGCGACAAAGCATCTGGAACAACCTATCTTTATTGGAATTATGCCGTTAGTAAGTAAGCGGAATGCAGATTTTCTTCATTTTGAAGTACCGGGTATTACGCTCCCTGAAGAGATAAGACAAAAAATGGATGGACATGAAACGAAAGAGGCTGCTATCGAGGAAGGGATTCGTATTTCACAAGAGTTGATTGATGCGGCAATGAAATATTTTAACGGTATTTATCTTATTACGCCGTTTTTAAAATATGAAATTACAGAACATCTCGTGAAATATGTGAGAGAAAAGCAAGAAGTGAAAGAGGGTATTAATTGATGAAACGAATAGAAGAGAGATTACAACATGAAATTTTAATATTAGATGGTGCAATGGGAACGATGATCCAGCAAGAAGACTTAACAGCGGAAGATTTTGGAGGAGAAGCATACGAAGGGTGTAATGAATATTTAGTAAAAACAAGACCGGATGTGATTTTAAATATTCATAAAGTCTACATTGAAGCTGGTGCAGATATTATTGAAACGAATACGTTTGGTGCAACAAATATTGTATTAAGTGATTATGCATTGTCTCATTTAGATGAAGAGTTAAACGAAAGGGCAGCGCTTTTGGCGAAGCAAGCAGTCAAAGAAAGTGGGAAAGAAGTATATGTTGCGGGAGCGATGGGACCAACGACGAAAGCGATTAGTGTTACAGGTGGTGTAACTTTTGAAGAGTTAATCGAAGCCTATACAAGGCAAGCGAGAGGACTATTAAAAGGAGAAGTTGATGTATTGCTCGTTGAGACGAGTCAAGATATGCGTAATGTGAAAGCTGCGTACCTTGGAATTCAAGCGGCGTTTGAAGAACTAAACAAAATAGTACCTATTATGATTTCTGGAACAATTGAACCGATGGGAACGACTTTAGCGGGTCAAACGATCGAAGCCTTTTATTTATCGGTAGAGCACATGAAGCCATTATCGGTTGGGTTAAACTGTGCTACGGGTCCAGAATTTATGAGGGAACATATGCGTTCTCTATCTGATTTATCGGAGTGTTATATTTCTTGTTATCCAAACGCTGGTCTTCCTGATGAAGATGGGCATTATCACGAATCTCCGGCGTCACTTGCTGAAAAAGTAAAACGTTTTGCTGAAGAAGGATGGATTAATATTATTGGTGGTTGTTGTGGCACAACACCAGAACATATAAGTGCAATGAAATTGGCGCTTGCCTCGATTAATCCTCGTGAGCATCATGAAAGGGTTGGACATGGAATTAGTGGACTAGAAGCGTTGCAATACGATGATTCTATGAGGCCCCTATTTGTTGGAGAAAGGACGAACGTAATTGGATCGCGTAAGTTTAAAAGATTAGTAGCAGAAGGTAAATTTGAAGAGGCTGCTGAAGTGGCAAGAGCGCAAGTGAAGAAAAATGCTCATATTATTGATATTTGTATGGCAGACCCTGATCGTGATGAAATAGAAGATATGGAAAGATTCTTGGCGGAAGTTACGAAAGTGTTAAAAGTACCAATTATGATTGATTCAACAGATGAAAATGTTATGGCGAAAGCTCTTACTTATATTCAAGGAAAAGGTGTTATCAATTCTATTAATTTAGAGGATGGAGAAGAACGTTTTGAAAAAGTGACACCCCTTCTTCGGAAATACGGTGCTGCGATAGTTGTAGGGACAATTGATGAAGATGGTATGGCAGTTAGTGCAGAAAGAAAGATAGAGATTGCTAAAAGAAGCTATGAATTATTAACGAAGAAGTATGGTATACGCCCATCTGATATTATTTTTGATGCGCTTGTGTTTCCTGTAGGAACAGGTGATGAAGAATATATAGGTTCAGCGGCAGCGACTATAGAAGGAATTCGTCTTATTAAAGAAGCGTTACCAGAATGTTTAACGATTCTAGGTGTGAGTAACATATCTTTTGGTTTACCACCAGCAGGACGTGAAGTATTGAACTCTGTCTTTCTATACCATGCAACGAAAGCAGGATTAGATTATGCGATTGTTAACACGGAAAAATTAGAGCGCTATGCGTCAATCCCAGAGGAAGAAAAACGTCTTGCGGATGCATTATTATTTGAAACGACGAAAGAGACGTTAGAAAAATTCACAAACTTTTATCGTGTTGCCAAAAAGAAAGATGTCGCTCCACAAGAAACGCTAACACTTGATGAACGACTGGCAAACTATATTGTAGAAGGTACGAAGCAAGGACTACAAGAAGATCTAAGTCTCGCGCTTACAGAAGGACGAAAACCTCTGGATATTATTAACGGGCCGCTTATGACAGGAATGGATGAGGTGGGGCGATTATTTAATGGTAATGAGCTTATCGTTGCTGAAGTATTACAAAGTGCTGAAAGTATGAAAGCTGCCGTAAGTTATTTAGAGCCACATATGGAATCTAGTGATAGTGCAAAAAAAGGGAAAGTATTATTAGCGACTGTAAAAGGTGACGTACATGATATTGGGAAAAACCTCGTTGAAATTATTTTATCAAATAACGGATATGAAATTATTAATTTAGGAATTAATGTTCGTTCGGATCGAATTGTTCAAGAGGTACAAGAAAAGAAACCTGATATTATTGGTCTTTCTGGTTTGTTAGTAAAATCCGCGCAACAAATGGTAACGACTGCCGAAGATTTAAAAGCAGCGAATATTGATATTCCAATTGTTGTAGGTGGTGCAGCACTAACGAGGAAATTTACAGATAATCGTATTTCTCCATCTTATAAAGGGCTCGTATGTTATGCAAGTGATGCAATGACAGGTCTTGATATTATTAACAAATTACAAAAAGAAGAAGAGCGTGAGAAGATGAAACAAGATAAAAAGGAACGCCATCTTCATATTGTGAAACAAGAGGAGAAAAAAATAGAAATTCCCGCAGTTATTGAGCCGTTGCCAAAAGTAACTGTTATAGTGCCAGATTCGACGAAACGAGTTGTATTACGGGATATTCCTGCCCTTCATCTTGCACCGTTTTTAAATAGACAAATGTTAATTGGACACCATCTTGGGTTAAAAGGAAACGTAAAAAAACTCCTGCAAGAAGGGGATAAAAGAGCGCATGAGCTAAATGATTTAATTGATGAATTATTACAAGAAGGACAATCTTGGTTACGCCCAAAAGCGGTGTATCAATTTTTCCCGGCGCAAAGTGATGGACAAAATATAATTATATACGATCCGGAAGATCACACACGTATTATAGAGCGATTTGAATTTCCGAGACAAGGGAAAGCACCATACCGTACTTTAGGAGATTATGTACGCCCTATTGGAGATGAGATGGACTATGTTGCGTTCTTATCTGTTACTGTTGGGGAAGGAGTGCGGGACATTGCAGAGGAATGGAAGGCGAAGGGAGATTACTTACGCAGTCATGCAATTCAATCGTTAGCACTTGAATTAGCAGAAGGACTTGCTGAAAAAACACATATGCTCATTCGTGATCGCTGGGGAATTCCAGATTCACCTGAACTGACGATGGAAGAGAGATTCCGTACAAAATATAGAGGAATACGCGTATCATTTGGTTATCCAGCATGCCCAGAACTTGCTGATCAAGAAAAATTATTTCGCTTAATTCATCCAGAAGAAATTGGTATTTCATTAACAGAAGGATTTATGATGGAGCCAGAAGCGTCTGTAACGGCTATGGTATTTTCTCACCCTGAGGCAAGATATTTTAGTGTATTATAGTGTTGAAGGGGGAGACGTATGAAAAAAATAGTCTTTACAGGTGGCGGTTCGGCAGGGCATGTAACGCCTAATTTAGCCATTATTCCACATTTACAGGAAGAAAATTGGGACATCTCTTATATTGGTTCTCATCAAGGGATCGAGAAAACGATTATAGAAAAGAAAGGCATTCCGTATTATAGTATTGCAAGCGGAAAGCTACGTCGTTATTTTGATTTAAAAAATATAAAAGATCCCTTTCTTGTAATGAAAGGTGTTATGGATGCGTATGTAAGGATTCGAAAACTAAAACCGGATGTGATTTTTTCAAAAGGTGGTTTCGTATCTGTACCAGTCGTAATTGGAGGATGGTTAAATAGGGTGCCAGTTTTGCTACATGAATCTGATATGACACCTGGACTAGCAAATAAAATTGCGCTCCGTTTTGCCTCGAAAATATTTGTTACATTTGAAGAAGCTGCGAAGCACTTACCGAAAGAGAAAGTAGTATATACAGGATCACCAGTACGTGAAGAAGTACTAAGAGGAAATCTTGAAAAAGGTTTAAAGTTTCTAGGGTTTTCCCGTAAGAAATCAGTTATTACTGTTATGGGAGGAAGTTTAGGAGCAAAGAAAATTAATGAAACGGTTCGATCGGCACTTCCAGATCTTCTGGAAAATTATCAAATTGTGCATCTTTGCGGAAAAGGAAATCTTGATGAATCCTTACAAAATAAAGCAGGATATAGACAATTTGAATATGTACATGGAGAATTACCGGATATATTAGCAGCAACAGATTTTGTTATTTCACGTGCGGGATCCAATGCGATTTTTGAATTTTTAACAATGCAAAAGCCGATGGTTTTAATCCCGTTATCGAAATTTGCCAGTCGTGGAGATCAAATTTTAAATGCAGAGTCCTTTGAAAGACAAGGGTATGCATCGGTATTATACGAAGAGGATGTAACGGTGAACTCGCTTATAAAGCATATAGAAGAGCTATCTCATAATAATGAGATGTATAAAACAGCATTAAAAAAATATAATGGAAAAGAAGCGATTAAAACTATCATTCAACATATTTCAGAGGCATGATTAAACAATCATGTCTTTTTTAGTAGGATGAAAGATTCCAAGAATTGATATTTTTATGTTACAATAAAGTGAAACTTTAATCAGTGGGGGGTTCATCCCCCACTGATTATTAGTTGAACTAATCGGGCTTTTACGGGCAGTTAATCCCACATCTAACTTCTTTGCTTTTGCTGAATTTTGAGGTGGGGGTCTTACTGCCCGTTAATGCGGGATAACAAATGGTTAATAGGGAAATTCCAATTGATTAAGCGTGAAAATACGAATGGATTAGGAGTGACTGTGTTGGAGCTAAGTCTCTATGAAAATACTGCACTTATTATATGCTTTGTGTTGTACGTTGGTAGTGTTATTGTTTATATTTCACGGAAATTTTCACAAGAACGAGAGCTTGAAAAATCAGAAATAACAGCTGAACTAGAAATGTTAGCTGATGAAAGTTATAAAAAACAAAAAATAAAAGAAGATCATGAGGCACCCCATCATTGAAACGCAAATAAGTTCTAAAGATGGGGATTTTTTTTGGGGAAATCCCATTAACGCTAAAAAAGGAGTTTCCCCATACATATTGAAGGAGTGGATATAAATGAAATTTTATATTGCTTCAGGATTTCAAAATAAACATCTTGTTCGTTTCGTATCAAGCCAGTTGAAAGAAGTGGGATGGCAGCATACATATGATTGGACGAAAAATGAAAGAGCAACCAATAGAGAACAATTGCAAAAGATTGGTGAAGAAGAACAAGAAGCGATACGAGAAGCTGATGTTTTCTTGCTCATACTAGAGGGTGGGAATGGAAGTCATACAGAATTAGGGATGGCAATTGCTTTAGAAAAGAAAATTTATATATATCACAAGGGCAATGAGTTGCAAACTACATTCTACCATTTACGAGAAGTTGATATTTTCGAAGGAGAAATTGAGGGGCTTGTCTCATATATATTGAATAAAGTGGAATGTTAGACGTGGGAATGTAGCGAGAAATATTTCTTGCAAAAAAAGAGTGAAGGTTACCATTAGGCTATTTTGGGCACAGTTATTATAAGTAAAGCATATAAAGGAGCTATAAATATGAAATTAGAAAATGGATGGGAAACAAGTTTTTTAGAAGTTGTACAAAACAGTGAATTTAAGAAAGATGCAATTCGTAGTCAATTACTTTTTGCAGATAGTGAAGAAGTAGAAGAGCTTGTTGATGATTACGGTTATGAAGAGATTGTTGAACGCGAACATGATGATGAGTTAGCAGGAATTTTAGGAGAAGAACTTTTTAGTGAGATGGAGCGAAACGTATTCTTAGCTTCACAGCCAGAAGAAAAACTGATTTCATTCGTAAATGGATTAGGTTTTCACGTGTTAGATTGGATCGTGCTTCTTGAAACAGAATTTGGCATTGATAGCGCAAATTTCACATCAGATGCGGTGAAAATGTTAGAAAAGCGTTTTAAACAATTCCCGTACATAGAAGATAAAACGATTTTTGATATGACTTTTGGAGAGGTAATGGATGTATTACAATCCGTTACAGGATTACAACTGAAAGAAAAGATGAACATATAAAGAAAAAGAACGTGAGGATATCACGTTCTTTTTTTACATAATAATAATTTTATCATCTAGCTTTGTTTGTCCAGTAAGAAGTGCATTTAAATACTCTACTTTTCGTATGCAAGCTTGTATATGTCTTTCAACCTCTTGTAACTCTGCTTGGTGATGCGTTTCAATTGGATGAATTTGTACGTTAAATTTTTCGAATTGACTACTATATGTTATTTTTGCATAGCCGCTCATAATATCGGTTTCGTTATGAAATAAAAATTGCTTCGTTTCTTCACAGAATGATACATCCTGAAAGCCATATACTTTTAATGCTTCAATTACTTTGTTAATCATATTTGTATTCATTTTTTAACCCTCTTTACGAAGTTCTACTTTTATATTATAACATAAAAAATTACGTAGAAAGCGCTTCCAAGTGTATTTTATTATAAACTTTACGTTTTAATCATAAAAATGAAACAAAGAAAAAATAATTGTAAAGAAGGAAGGACTCTTTTATTGTTTCGTCATATATATAGAGAAATAGTGCAATGAAAGGAAATTTTCCGAGGTGGAGATTGTATTTCCAATTTGAGCGCAGTAAAAGAGGTGAGAATCTTGAACTTTGATATTGTAGGACAAAAAGCATATATAAAAGATGGGCCGCATCGGAACCGAATTGGAACTGTAAAGAAAAATGAAAAACAATTAGAACCCCACTTTGCTATTGTAATTGGGGAACAAAGTATTGATGTAGAGCTAAAGGATATCGTTTTAGTTGGAGTAGATGTAGGACAATTTCATAAATGGTGCGAGCAGAATGGTTATTTGTGAAAGGGACGGGCTGTGAGATAATGAAGTATATTTGAGAAAAGAGAATATGTTATTGTATTCTCTTTTTCTATGTGTAAGGAGGCGGAAATGAAGTATAAAGAACAAGATTTCACATTGGAATTGAAAGAGAAAATTCAATGTATGGAAAAGGAAATAGAGCGAATATCATTTAAACTTTATAAAGAGCATTCGCATTTATACATAGAAAAAAACATGGAATTAGATATGGGATTTGTAAGAGACAAAGAAAATCCCTTTGAGATGGGTTATTATTCATCAGTTGCGATAGCTATATTAGATGAAGAACAAGAGATGATTGGGTTTCACAATATTCCAATTTGGAAATGCGAAAGACTCTTTTTAGGAATGCAAATTCAATCACGGATTTGGGGGAGTAAGAAAATAGGGGAACTAGTTGAGGAATCTTACTATGAGATTGAGGAAGAGTTAAAAGAGCAACTAGAAGAGTTTTTGGTAGAAGAATAAAGTTTGGATTTTAATGTAAAACATTACAAAAATGTAATTTTTATAAAAGTCAGAAAGGATATATAATTTATTTATAATTATCTATTCTAATATACAGGTGGTGTTTTTAACATGGCTGAAGTAATCGGTAGAGCTTTATTCATAGTGTTTGAGACAATATGTTATGCCCTGTGTTTAAAAAATAAAGAGGAAGATGGAGAGAAATGAAAAAGGACGCTAACATTTTTGTTAGCGTTCTTTTCATTATGAAGCAATTTCACCAGTTTTTACATCGTCTTGATTGTACGTATCTTGATCTAATTCACCAAGCCATTTACTAGAAATAAGACCTGCTGTCATAGAACCACTTACGTTAAGAGCTGTACGACCCATATCGATTAATGGTTCAACCGAGATAACAAGAGCGACAATGCCGATTGGTAAGTTCATTGTAGATAGTACGATTAGCGCTGCGAATGTTGCGCCGCCACCAACGCCAGCAACACCGAATGAGCTAATAGCAACGACAGCGATTAAAGTTAAAATAAATTGTGGTTGTAATGGATCGATTCCTACAGTTGGAGCGACCATCATAGCAAGCATTGCTGGGTAAATACCTGCGCAACCATTTTGACCGATTGATACCCCAAATGATGCTGCGAAGTTTGCGATTCCTTCAGAAATACCAAGCTTTTCTTTTTGTGCTTCAATATTTAATGGCATTGCACCAGCACTAGAGCGAGATGTGAATGCAAATGTTAATACAGGGAACACCTTTTTCAAATACTGAATTGGATTTAAACCAGATAGCGCGATTAATAATAAGTGAATAATAAACATTACGATAAGTGCTACGTAAGACGCTAACACGAAGTTACCAAGTTTTAAAATAGCATTAATATCGCTACCAGCAACTGTTTTTGCCATAAGAGCTAATACGCCGTATGGAGTAAGACGTAAAATTAATGTTACCATACGCATTACGATTGCATATACAGCATCAAGCATCTTCTTAAATAGCTCTGCTTGTTCTGGATATTTTCGTTTTACACCTATAAAGGAAATACCGATAAATGCGGCAAATATTACAACAGAAATTGTTGATGTTGGACGAGCACCTGTTAAATCAAGAAACGGATTTGTAGGCAACAGTTCTAATAATTTGTCTGGAATTGTTGTCTTCTCAATAGAAGTAAATCTTTCTTCTACTAATTTCAGACGAGCAGATTCTGCATCACCTTGTTGTAATCCTGTTGCTGATACATCAAATCCCGCGCTTGCAGCTATACCGACAGCTGCAGCAATTCCTGTAGTAAGAATTAAAATTCCGATAATAAGACCACTGATTTTACCAAGATTTTTCGTTAATTGTAATTTTGTAAATGCTGAAATAATAGATACTAAAATAAGTGGCATAACGATCATTTGAAGTAATTTCACATAACCGTTACCAATTAAACTAAACCAGGTATTTGATTCAATAATTACTTTAGAAGTAGGCTCATAAATAAATTGTAATATAAGACCGAATATAATTCCGACTCCTAAAGCAGTAAATACACGTTTATTAAAAGATACATGCTTACGTTGCATATAATATAATACGCCAACTAAAATGAGCATGACTGCAACGTTAATTCCGACAAGCAGTGTATTCATGTTGATTCCCCCTAATTCCAATGTGTTATATAGAATATAAGGTAATAAAACCTATAAGTCAACTAGGGAATTGCGGGATTAAAAAAAAGATGGCAATTTGCCATCTCTTAATGCCCAGCTCCAGGGACAAGTAAAAATGTTGTGTACCATGTAAATCCGATGAAGAAAACGGTTAAATATGCCCCGAATACGTATATATACATACGCTCTGTTAATTTTAAATAACTTAAAAGTACGAAGAATCCTGTTTGTCCTAAAAATAGTAGTGCGGTCGAATGCATATCCCCTACGTAAAACATAACCGAGAAAATTCCAGTCCAAAAGCCGAGAACGCGAAACATGCGCTCCATGCCATCTCCCTCCTTTTCTAAAAAAGTAAAACCTCTTTTCATTATAGTTTATTTTTCTAACTATTGTAAATATTCATTCATATAAAAGAGAAGAAGCCAATTACAATAATTGACTTCTTATAAGATAGAAAATTAAATTTGCACTTTATAGTTACAAGATTTACATCCGTCTAGTAGGCTATCATTTCGTGTTAATTCCGCGTTCGGGAATAGGATTTCAAAAATCCCCTTCATCATATCACCGTGCATATTACAAATTTCAGTTGGATGATGAACAGCAACTTCTTTAAATGGGCAATTGTGTACATCATAGAAAATTTTTGTACCATCCGTACTTATTTCAAAAGCAGGAGATAAACCAGCTGTTGAGAATGCTTCTTTTGCGATTTGCATTTTTTGTTCTATCGTCAATGCTTCTGCACTTACATTTAAGCGATGCATATGTTGTTGCATTAATTCTTTGCCGAATTGTTTCCCTGTTTCATATAGCGCTTTTTCACCAGCGCTACCTAAGCTTAGCAGTGAATTAAATGCTATCTGCGCTAATAATTGATAATCGCGAAATGGGAATTGTAACTGGATGACATCTTGAGACAAGACGTATAGTCTGCTTGGTCTGCCGCCTTTCCCAGTTTTTTTTGTTTCTGATTTGAGCATATTAACATCTTCTAATTTAGATAAATGTAAACGCGCTACGTTTGGATGAATGTTAAACTCATCTGCAATTTCTTGTACAGTTACGTAATTATGTTTTTGCGAAATATATTTATAAATGTAATAACGAGTAGGGTCAGATAATACACCTGTAATTTTTAAAGCTTGTTCCATTAGGATCTCCACCTTTATCACTTTATCCAAGATATTAACATTATAATACAGATAAACATACATATAGGTAATTTCAGACAATAATTCGGAAATTGTTCATAATTTCACAAACATATTTTCCCTTTTTATCCTAGTGAAAATACAAAAGTCCTAATTTTTCTTTTCCAGTTCTTCATGATATATACATGGTGAGGAGGGAAATTTGATGAATGGTATCGAGCTTTTTGCGAATACGATTATGAAAGAAGCTTGTGGGGTGCAAGCATCGGACTTACATATTGTGCCCAGGCAGAAGGATGTGGCGATTCAATTACGTATAGGGAAAGATTTAATTACGAAACGGTGTATTGAAAAGGAATTTGGAAAAAAGCTTGTTTCGCACTTTAAGTTTTTAGCATCAATGGATATAGGAGAGAGGAGAAAACCTCAAAATGGTTCGTTGTACTTACAAATTGATGGACAAGAAGTGTATTTACGCCTTTCAACACTTCCAACAGTATATCAAGAAAGTCTCGTTATTCGCCTCCATTTACAAGCATCTGTTCAGCCATTGTCTCATCTTTCGTTATTTCCAAGCTCAGCGGAAAAATTACTCTCTTTTTTAAAGCATTCTCATGGATTACTCGTATTTACTGGGCCGACTGGTTCTGGAAAAACAACAACAATGTATGCGTTATTAGAAGTAGCTAGAAAAGGGCAAACACGTCGCATCGTTACACTTGAAGATCCAGTTGAGAGAAGAAAGGACGGTTTATTACAAATTCAAATTAATGAAAAAGCAGGTATCACATATGAGACCGGATTAAAGGCTATTTTACGTCATGACCCAGATATTATATTAGTTGGTGAAATCCGTGATGAAGAAACAGCAAAAGTAGCTGTAAGAGCAAGTTTGACAGGTCATTTAGTAATGACGACGTTGCATACAAATGATGCGAAAGGGGCGATATTACGATTTATGGATTATGGTATTACAAGGCAAGAAATTGAACAATCATTATTGGCTGTAGCTGCTCAGCGGCTCGTCGAATTAAAATGTCCGTTTTGCAGAGGGAAGTGTTCAACTTTATGTAAATCAATGAGGCAAGTAAGGCAGGCGAGTATTTATGAACTGTTATATGGATATGAATTAAAACAAGCGATTAAAGAAGCAAGCGGAGAACATGTTACGTATCACTATGAAACATTGGAAGCATCAGTGCGAAAAGGATATGCTTTAGGTTTTTTAGAAGAAGATATTTATGTTTAAGAGAAAATGGAGCTTAAGTGATCAAGTATTATTGTTGAAAAGGCTAGGGGGGTTATTAGAGAAAGGTTACTCACTTTTACAGGCATTAGAATTTTTGCAGTTCCAATTACCAGTAGGAAAGAAATTACAGTTACAGCGTATGATTGAGGGATTGAAAAATGGACAAAGTTTGCATGCTTCTTTTCATCAATTAATGTTTCATCCGGAGATGCTAAGTTATTTATTTTATGCAGAGCGACACGGTGACATTTCTTTTGCTTTACAACAAGGGAGTGTGCTTCTTTATAAGAAGGATAAGTATAGGAAAGATATGATGAAAGTAATGCGGTATCCTATGTTTTTAACCTTTTTTTTAATGATTATGCTGTTTGTCTTTAACATCATTTTATTGCCTCAGTTTGAAATGATGTATAGTTCTTTACGTTCTACAGCACCACCACTTACGGAGCAAATTTTAGTCGCAATTAAATTATTACCCTACTTCATTTATATCATTTTTCTTATCGTTATAACGGGATTTAGTTTATATATATTTTATTTCCGAAAACTTCCGCCTACTCAAAAGGTAAAGATTATGATCCGTATCCCCCTTATGAAAACATTTCTTATTTTAAATCATTCGCATTATTTTTCCGCTCAATTAAGTGGTTTATTACACGGTGGATTGTCGATACACGAAGCATTAACAATAATGATGAAGCAAAAGTATCATCCGTTCTTTCAGTATGAAGCAGCCCTAATTGAGCGGCAATTAATTGCAGGAGAACCGTTACAATCTATTATTGATAAAAGCGGTTATTACGAGAAAGAACTTTCTTATATCATTACACATGGACAAGCAAACGGTAACTTAGCAAATGAGCTTGGTGATTACAGTGAGCTCATTATTGAAAAGGTAGAACAAAAAATTAAACGTATGTTATTTGTGATTCAACCCATTTTATTTACATGTCTTGGGGTTATAGTCATTTTGATGTACTTAGCGATGATTATGCCGATGTTTCAAATGATGAATTCTATTTAGGGGGCATTTACATGCAGAATGAGGAGGGTTTTACTCTTTTAGAAATGTTATTAGTTATGGTTGTCATAACTGTATTATTACTATTAATTATTCCAAATGTAGTTACACAGCGCTCATCCGTCCAAGGAAAAGGATGTGCAGCCTATGTGAAATCTATAGAAGCACAAATACAAGCATATCACTTGCAACATAATAAGATTCCATCA
The DNA here is from genome assembly GCF_042728695.1 of Bacillus sp. NPDC060175. NCBI lineage: Bacteria > Bacillati > Bacillota > Bacilli > Caryophanales > Bacillaceae > Bacillus > Bacillus sp. NPDC060175. The sequence continues at coordinate 23,050 of NZ_JBHWYR010000001.1, read as the reverse complement.
ATAGAGGAACTTGAAACAGGAAAGTATATTACTTCTAAAACTTGCCCGAAAGGTGAACCCATCCATATTTCCGATGATGGTACGGTATCAGCTGGGAAATCGTGAAGCAAAAAGGTTTTACTCTTTTAGAAATGCTACTTGTCTTATTCGCTATTTCTGTACTGAGTGTTGTTACGCATTTTAACGTTACTTCATTATATGAAAAACAAAGAGTCGAGCATTTTTTGAAGCAGTTTTCAAATGATATTTTGTATATGCAGCAGTTAGCGATTAAGCGTCAAAAACATTATACGTTACGCTGGTTTAAAGAGAAACAGATGTATTATATCTCGGAATCGGAGACCGGATTTTTAATTGCTAAGAGAGAATATGATAAAGATGTCCAAATTGATTTGCATACCTTTCCAAATCCAATGACATATAATCCGAGCGGAAATATTAATAGAGGTGGTACGATTTTACTTTCCTATCGAGGGTATAAATATGAGATTGTATTTCAGCTTGGAAGAGGGAGATTTACGTATCGTGAAGTGTCAAAAAGGATCAGTAATGGTTGAAATGGTTGTAGCGTTAAGTTTAATAATGATGGCGGTATCGTTATTGCTCCCGCAAACATTATTAATTATGCAAGAAAGAAAAAATATAAAAATGAGCTATAAAGCATTAATATTATTAAAAAAAGAAGCGGCCTTATTTAAGTATGAGAATGAGGAAAAGCGAGTAAAAGAGCAAGTCATAAAAGGAATTGTATATTACACATATTGGAGAGGAGATGAAGTTTGTACGATGTGGAAAGATACGAGAGGAAAAGCGATGGAGCAATGCCTTTATGCAGAGAAAAGATAAAAAAGAAGTGGGATTTACATTAATAGAAATGATTGCATGTTTGTTGCTTTTATCAATGTTCTTTTTACTTTTACCACGTCTTCATATTATGGGGATAGAAAATACACATTCAAAAGGATTAAATGACTGGGAGTGGGATGTGTTTTTAGGACAAATGCAATTAGAGTTTCGTGAAGTATCAAGTGGGAGGAAGATAGCGCTAGAAAATGGTGGGAATATTTTGCGCTTCCAACTTCGTAATGGTGATGAGGTGACATATGAAAAAGTGAATAGTAATTTAATAAGAAAAGTAAATATGCGCGGAAGGGAATTTATATTGCAAAGGATTGAAGCGATTTCGTATAAATTAACACCTCAGTTGCTATATATATATGTGAAAGATATAAGTGGTGAAATATATGAAGGCGTGGCTGTGCGCTATAGTGAAATTGAGATAGAAACATGAGAAAACAAGATGGATTTGCAATGCCAGGAACAATTATTTTTCTTATTTTATTCATTTCTTTTTTGATGTACGAAACGAATATGTTACTTTCGGATAAAAAATTTTATTCTGAAATAGAACAAAGTTTTTTCATGGAGGAACTTGTTGATCGAGCTATTTCAGATATAAAAAAAGACTTACAGCAAAAAGAAAAAGAGGATGTTTTTTTATTTCAGTATGAAAGAGGAGAAGTGAGTGGGAAGTACGTCTTTGAAAATGATGGTATTATCATTTCGTTGCAATGTGTTACAAAACAGAGAGTTTTCTATAAGGTGAGCTTTCGCTATAGGAAAAGGGATAATAAAATATTGGATTGGGTAGAAGGATAAGATGTAAAATACGGGGAGAGACCCCTTAATTCTTATTGTGGAATGAGTCAATTTCTTTATGGAAAAGGATAAAATGATGTTCAAAAGTTTAAATTTTCTCAAAAAAGAGAAAGGTAGAAAGAATATGATATATTCATGCTATCCAATCATTTTTTCTAGGGAGATAAAGAAATGACAAATAACAATCAAATAGGTGAAAATAAGGAACAAACTATTTTTGATCATAAAGGAAATGCGATTATGACAGAAGATAGGGAAATACAAATTATTTCAAAATTCGAAGAACCACTTATTGTCGTATTAGGAAATGTATTAAGCGATGAAGAGTGCGATGAATTAATTGAAATGTCTAAAAATAAAATAGAACGTTCTAAAGTTGGTTCATCACGTGATGTAAATGATATTCGGACAAGTAGTGGTGCATTTTTGGAAGACAATGAACTTACTTCGAAGATTGAAAAACGAATTTCATCTATCATGAATGTTCCTGTAGCGCATGGAGAAGGATTGCACATTTTAAATTATGAAGTGGATCAACAATATAAAGCACACTATGATTATTTTGCGGAACATAGTAGATCAGCTGCTAATAATCGTATCAGTACTCTTGTGATGTACTTAAATGATGTAGAAGAAGGCGGGGAAACATTCTTCCCGAAATTAAACCTTTCTGTGCACCCTAGAAAAGGAATGGCAGTATACTTTGAGTATTTTTATCAAGACCAATCACTAAATGAGCTTACGTTACATGGAGGGGCACCTGTAACGAAAGGTGAGAAATGGATTGCAACGCAGTGGGTGAGAAGAGGTACTTATAAGTAAAAGCGAGTATATTACGTTTTGTTCTTCATAGTATAAGAAGAACAAAACGTTTTTTTATTAAACAAAGTAGCATCTTTCGTTATAATAACAATTAATACATGACGATTGAGAGGACAGAAAATGAAATCTATATACATAACCGGCTATATGGGAGCTGGGAAAACAACAATTGGAAAAGCGTTAAGTAAAGAACTTCAAATGGATGTTGTAGATACAGATCAAAAAATCGAAGAGAAGCAAGAGAAGACAATTCGAAATATTTTTGCAGAAGAAGGAGAAATGACTTTTCGGGAATATGAAAGTGAGATGTTACGTTCACTACCAGTTCATAATGTAATCATTACAACTGGTGGAGGGATTATTGAGCGAGTGGAAAATCGAAAGTGGATGAAAGAGAACGGAACTGTCGTGTATTTATATTGTGATCCGCATGTAATTGCAGAAAGGCTTCGTGAAGATATGACACGTCCACTATTTCAGAAGAAAGATATAGAGGCATTTGTGACGAAATTTGAATCGCGCCGAGCTTATTATGAAGAAGCAGATATTCATATCGACACGACAAATAAGTCAGTAAAGCAAATTATGAATGAATTAAAGGGAAAGATTAATGAATAAAAAAGTGGACATACTAATCAAGTAGAGGTGATGATAATATGTCTACTAATGATTATGTTCGCTTTGTGACGCAGCAGTTTGTGTCATATATGGATGCTCCAAAAGAGGATCGAAAACAACAGAAACAACAACGTCGTGCGGAGAAAGAGCCATTCTTAAATAAATGGTTTGGTGTTATGCCACTGAGCGCTGCTTTGTTTTATCGAAATGTAAAAAATAAAAGAAAAAAATCAAGCTAACTTTTTCGTAATATGTTTAGCAAAACAAAAATCCCCTAGTATAACAAGATGCTAGGGGATTTTTGTTTATTGCACAGATTCTTTTTCTTCAGTAACCGCATGTATTTTATTGTTTACCCATACAAATCCAATTCCGATACAAATAGAAATGCCCCAGCCAACAGCGGTCATAATAGCTCTCATTTCACCATATCCATCTACACCGAAAACAGAGATGAAATAGATTTTCAAGAAGCTTTTTAATATAAATTGAAGACCGAAAAATAGTGTTAAATATTGCAAGGCTGGATATATACGACTATCACGATAAAGCTCACGACTTTTATCACGATCATGACCTTGGAGTGCTGAAATGTCCGCTGCGAAATATAACATAAGTGGTTTTTTTATAAAGATTGTACATATAACGATGCAGCCAAGTACGATATGATAATATGCATCATTCCATAGCATTCGTTCCGCTGATCCAGATATTAAGTCTACCGTTGTATTAGAGATGAGTGTAATTAAAATAAAGAACCCTGTAACGTTAAACTGTTTTTCTTTTTTAAAGGTATACAGTGTATAAATAATCCCCGGAACAGAGGAAATTAACATTGCGTAATAAGGATCGATATAAGGCTTTGCAAATTTCCAAATGAGGAATGGGAATACGAGATAAAAGACAAGATCTAATATAGCTTTTTTATTTTGATTCATACAAATCCTCCTTAAGTCATACATATATTTTATAATATAATTTCTGAAAATTGTATAAGGTTTAATAAAAAAAAGAAAAGTAGATGATTAGTAGATTGAAAAATTGCCCCTAGCGTAGTAAGTTTTTTTAGTATATAATAAAGGAAACGCTTTCATTTTTTGGTTTGTTCACAAAATGGACGGAAAATCACATATTTACTATTGATATGTTGCTTTATAATGAAACTAATTAAATATATATGCATACAATATTGTGAAATAAATAACATAAATAATCTATATAAATGTAAACGTTATCAAAAAGAGAGGTGGAGACAATGAGTAAATTTTTCTTCAATCATAATCCAGCAACATTAGAGGATGGAAGACTTGTTAAGTATGCTGAAATTATTTATGGAGAAGGTGGCCGTTCTGTATTAGAAAATTTAATGGTGAAGGCATCTATCAGATTGCGTGATCGTTATCCGAATAAATCTGACGAACAGATCTCGAACCTCGTAAATCAAGGCATCCATGATATGTTTCAAAAATACGTGAATGAGTAGGAGTAGCTAATTGCTACTCTTATTTTTTTGTATAAGGATTGTGCTTTTAGCTGAAAATAAAGGTGCATTTTGAAGTGTGTAAAAAGGAGGGAAAAAGATGAGCAATGGAATTGGTCGTTCAAAAGAAAATCTTCCAACTGATGCAAATCATGTAAGCGCGAAGGATCGTGCATATCAAAAACGTATGACAAAGAAAAAACAACAAGAGCGTAATGACGATAGAGAATAGGCTGGAAAAACATCTTAAAGAAAGCTCCTTCAATAGTTGAAGGAGCTTTCTTTAAGATAGAAAATGATTTGCGGTAACATAAAAGAGACCGCCGTTTATAATTTGTATTGTAATGCGTGGTTCGTATTGTTCTTGTAATGCTTGCTTTTCAATTTCATAGCTTTCTGGAAGTTCATCGCTATCTTCGTAAAATCGATTTAAAAGGTCTAAATCGTGATTCCAACGCACTCTCGCTTCTTTTGCCCACGTGTGGTCATCTTCAGCGATTATACTTTTTAAAGCATCCTCTATACGTTGTAAGCCACTTTGTGGCTTAATGATAGGTGAGAGCGTAAAACAAAAATCAGGTATTTTCGGTGTGAGTTTGATCTCTGCTAAAGTGTCATGAAAGTTTGCAATCATTGTCCCGGAAATAAGATGAATACCGATGGAATGAAGCATGTCTTTTTTTCGGTCGCATTGATAAGATACTTTTATATTTACACCAAGCCAAGGATGAAGGGGGGTATGAGTTGCCCCGCTATGTTTCACTTCCTCATATAAACGTATGTATGAACCTAGTTCTTTTGTTGTTTCAAATATTTGATGCAAACGGGGTGAACCGTAATGAATAAGTTCACCGTCGTTTTCTTCGTTTTCCGGATTTGTAATAAGAGTAAGGCGCATCGGGTTCGGAACGCCTCCTGTTTTTTCAAGATAGTGCCAATAGAATGGGCGGTTCATTAATAATTTATCCATTTCAATTGTTAACTGCACGTCTAACAGGTGAGGGGAACGTTCTAAAATTTCGCAGTTATTCGCCTCAAAAAAGTTGTATAAGTAATTATGAATTTCATTTTGCTGCATAGTCCTGCACCTCTGCTTCATTGCGCTTCGCAAAATCGATAATAGATGTTAAATTTTCCATCTTGATTCGAATTTCACCTTCGCTTTTTGACTGCGCGAAAATCTCTTGAATATGCGCATCAATATTTTTCATGTTGATTCTCGTTAAAATTTCATCGAGTTCACCAATTACACGTTCAAATAAATTAATTTTTTCATATAGTAGTTTTAAAATGTGCTCTTCAACAGTATGCTTTGTTGCTAAGTTATAAATATGAACATCATTTTTTTGTCCAAGACGGTGAATACGTCCAATCCTTTGCTCAAGTCGCATTGGATTCCACGGTAAGTCGTAATTAATCATATGGCTACAAAATTGTAAGTTAATTCCTTCACCACCAGCTTCGGTCGCAATTAATACTTGGGCATGAGTTTGGAAAAGCTCCTTCATCCAATCTTTTTTCCCGCGCTTAAATCCACCGCGAAATGGGACAGAGGAAATGCCATGTTGTTGTAAGAACCATTGTAAATACATTTGTGAAGCTCTATATTCAGTGAAAATAATGACTTTATCGTCAACTTCTTTTATAAGCTCTAGTGCTTTATTTGCTTTGGAGTTGAACGGAATATGATTAATTTTATCCATCAGCACATCAATATGCGGGTCCTTTATGTAATGCTCATTTTCTTTCTGCCGTTTTTCTACATGTTTTTTTAATGAATAGTAAACAGCTTCACGACTACTACATGCTTCCCGTTTTAAAGTTAAGGATGAGAAAGCAGATGTGAAGGCATTTTGTTCACGCCAATTTTCAATTTCATTATACAAAGCTTGTTCTTCTTCATTAAATTCAACGAAGATTGTTCGTACATGTCTCTTCGGCCAATCAATGCCAGTGTTATGGCGTCTATTTCGAACCATTACTTTATTGATAAGAGCTTTTAAATCTTCATCGGATTCAGTGGAACGATTTTTGGAAGCATAATATTCTTCAAAATTAGATTGATTGCCTAGATGACCTGGTTTTAATAAAGAAACGAGGTTGAAGATTTCATCAATTTTATTTTGAACAGGAGTTGCAGTTAGTAATAAACAAAACTTCTTTTTTAATCGTTGTGCAAATTCATAGTTTTTTGTTTTATTATTTTTTAGTTTATGTGCTTCATCGATAATAATAAGGTCATACTCTAGGTTTAAAACGATATCGCGATGTGGTGAACGTTTTGCAGTGTCAATTGATGAGACAATCACATCAGCTTGTTCCCAAGAATAACTTTTCTTTTGAGCGACCGCAGGAATAAAAAATTTTGTGTTTAGTTCATACGCCCACTGAGATACGAGAGAAGCTGGAACGAGAATGAGTACCTTTTTTACAAGTCCTCGAACCATATATTCTTTTAAAATAAGTCCAGCTTCAATCGTTTTTCCAAGTCCAACTTCATCTGCTAGAATCGCTTTACCATTCATTTGTTCAATGACATTTTGAGCAACCTCTAATTGATGCGGAAGCGGCGTGAAATGTGATAAATGTTTCGGTGCTTGCAATCCATCAAAAGTAGGAACGAGTAATGATTTCTCTGTTTTATAAGCTAAATGATATAAATCCCAATTTGTCCAAGGACCATCTTCATCAATTCTTTTTAAAAAATTGTTTTGCCACGTTCGATCTACAGAAATATCGACATTCATTAAGACTCTCCCACCTTTTATAAACTAAAGTGATTATTTTAAAAATCTTTATTATAAGCCTCGTAATAAGGCACTATCACAATTACTAAAAGTTAAAGAATAGGCAATGATTTAGGACTAAATCTCGAAAGCTGTATTTAATATGATTAAGAATAAAAAATTCTAAATTTTTTTTTATGCTAGAATATTGATGAAATATAGCGAATGATGTTAGGATAATGGTGTGAAATGTGTGGAATCTTTCGTATTTTATCCAAGAAAGTAACTTTTTATTTACGCTTTCATAAAAAAATATACTGAGATTCCGTATAACCTTATCTTTTCAGAATGAAAATGTTTAGATATGGGAAGCAACTTTTATTGATTTGTCAGAGCATAAGGGGGAAAGAGCATGATTACATTACAACGTACACCGTTATTTGATGTATACGCGAAGTATGGTGGGAAAACAATCGACTTCGGTGGTTGGGAATTACCAGTTCAATTTTCAAGCATTAAAGAAGAGCATGAAGCTGTGCGTACAGAAGCAGGTTTGTTCGATGTATCTCATATGGGAGAAGTAGAGGTAAAGGGTGTAGATAGTTTAGCATTTTTACAACGTGTTGTTACAAATGACGTATCTACCTTAAAGGTAGGAGGCGCACAATATACAGCTATGTGCTATGAAAATGGCGGCACAGTAGATGATTTATTAATCTACAAACGTGGTGAAGAAGACTATTTATTAGTAATCAATGCATCAAATATCGAGAAAGATTACGAATGGTTAGCAAGTCATGTAATTGGCGATGCAAAAGTAGTCAATGTTTCTAGTGAAGTTGCGCAACTTGCAATTCAAGGACCAAAAGCACAAGACATTTTACAAAAAGTTGTGTCAGAAGATTTGAAAGAAATTAAGTTCTTTAAATTTAAAAACGATATTCTTGTAGATGGAATTCCTGCACTTGTATCTCGTACAGGTTATACAGGTGAAGATGGATTCGAAATTTACTGTAAGAGTGAAGATGCTGCAAAACTTTGGGTGAAACTTCTTGAAGTTGGAGAAGAAGATGGGTTAAAACCATGTGGCTTAGGTGCTCGTGATACACTTCGCTTCGAAGCAACACTTCCGTTATACGGACAAGAGTTATCAAAAGATATTACACCGATTGAAGCGGGAATTGGCTTTGCGGTAAAACCAAATAAAGAAGCAGATTTCTTTGGGAAAGAAACGTTAAAAGAGCAAAAAGAAAACGGTGCATCTCGTAAGTTAGTCGGCATCGAAGTAATCGAACGCGGTATTCCTCGTACGCATTACCCTGTATTTATAGGAGAAGAAAAAATCGGGGAAGTAACGAGTGGTACACAATCTCCAACGTTAAAGAAAAGCATTGGTTTAGCACTAATTGATGTGAAATACGCAACAGTTGATACAGAAGTAGAAATTGAAATTCGTAATAAACGCGTCAAAGCAGTAGTTGTTCCAACACCATTTTATAAACGTTCAAAGTAACGGGGAGAGGGGTAGATTTCATGTTGCATCGTTATCTTCCAATGACAGAAGAAGACAAAAAAGAAATGTTACAAACAATCGGCGTTCAAACGATTGATGAGTTATTCTCTGATATTCCAGAGAGTGTTCGTTTTAAAGGGGATTTAAAAATTAAAGAAGCAAAATCAGAGCCAGAGCTTTTAAAAGAGCTATCTCAAATGGCTAGCAAAAATGCGAACTTAAAAGAATACGCTTCTTTCTTAGGAGCAGGTGTATACGATCATTACGCTCCAGTAATTGTTGATCATGTAATTTCTCGTTCAGAATTTTATACAGCTTACACACCATACCAACCAGAAATTTCACAAGGGGAATTACAAGCAATTTTTGAGTTCCAAACAATGATTTGTGAATTAACAGGAATGGATGTAGCAAACTCTTCTATGTATGACGGAGGTACAGCTTTAGCTGAAGCGGCAATGTTAGCAGCTGGTCATACACGCAAAAAGAAAATTCTTGTGTCTAAGGCAGTTCATCCAGAATCAAGAGCGGTACTTGAAACATATGCAAAAGGTCAAAATCTTGAAGTTGTTGAAATTGATCATAAAGACGGTGTAACAGATTTAGACGTATTACAAAGTGAAGTAGATGATACAGTTGCTTGCGTAATCGTTCAATATCCAAACTTCTTCGGACAAGTTGAAAAGTTAGCTGATATCGAAAAAATCGTTCATCAACAAAAATCATTATTTATCGTTTCTTCAAATCCATTATCATTAGGCGCATTAACACCGCCAGGGAAATTCGGTGCTGATATTGTAATCGGTGATGCACAGCCATTTGGTATCCCAACGCAGTTTGGTGGACCTCATTGTGGTTACTTTGCAACAACGAAAGCATTTATGCGTAAAATTCCAGGACGTCTTGTCGGACAAACTGTAGATTCAGATGGTAAACGTGGATTTGTATTAACGTTACAAGCACGTGAACAGCATATTCGCCGTGATAAAGCGACGTCTAACATTTGTTCAAACCAAGCGTTAAATGCATTAGCAGCATCAGTTGCAATGACGGCACTTGGAAAACAAGGTGTGAAAGATATGGCACGTCAAAATATTTCTAAAGCACAATATGCAAAACGTCAATTCGAAGCGAAAGGCTTCACTGTAACGTTCGCTGGACCATTCTTTAATGAATTTGTTGTAGATTGCAAACGTCCAGTTAAAGAAATAAATGATGTATTAATACAAAAGAATATTATCGGTGGTTACGACCTAGGCCGTGATTATAAAGAGCATGAAAATCATATGCTTGTAGCAGTAACTGAGCTTCGTACAAAAGAGGAAATTGACACACTTGTAAACGAAATGGGGGCTATCCAATGAAGAACCAAGACCAAGCACTTATTTTTGAAGTGACTAAAGAAGGGCGCGTAGGATATAGCTTACCCAAATTAGATGTAGAAGAAGTGAAATTAGAAGATGTATTTGAGAGCGATTATATTCGCGTTGAAGATGCAGAGCTTCCAGAAGTATCTGAACTTGATATTATGCGCCATTACACAGCGCTTTCAAACCGTAACCACGGCGTTGATTCTGGATTCTACCCACTTGGATCTTGTACGATGAAATATAATCCGAAAATTAATGAAAACGTAGCTCGCTTCGCAGGCTTTGCAAATATTCATCCACTTCAAGATGAAAAAACAGTGCAAGGTGCAATGGAATTAATGTACGATTTACAAGAACATTTAATTGAAATTACAGGTATGGATACTGTTACATTACAACCAGCAGCTGGTGCACACGGAGAATGGACAGGTTTAATGTTGATTCGTGCATACCATGAAGCAAATGGTGACTTTAACCGTACGAAAGTAATTGTTCCTGACTCTGCTCATGGAACAAACCCGGCGTCTGCAACGGTAGCTGGTTTTGAAACAATTACGGTGAAATCAAATGAACATGGTCTTGTTGACTTAGATGATTTAAAACGTGTTGTAAACGAAGAAACAGCAGCACTTATGTTAACAAATCCAAATACATTAGGCCTATTCGAAGAAAATATTTTAGAAATGGCAGAAATCGTCCATAACGCAGGCGGCAAATTATACTATGATGGTGCAAACTTAAATGCTGTATTAAGCCAAGCACGCCCAGGAGATATGGGATTTGACGTTGTGCATTTAAACCTTCATAAAACATTTACAGGTCCGCATGGCGGCGGTGGCCCAGGTTCTGGTCCAGTAGGTGTGAAAGCTGATTTAATTCCGTACTTACCAAAACCGATTTTAGAGAAAACGGAAAATGGCTATCACTTCAACTATGATCGTCCAGAAGCAATTGGGCGTGTGAAACCATTCTATGGTAACTTCGGAATTAACGTTCGTGCATACACATATATTCGTTCTATGGGTCCAGATGGACTACGTGCAGTAACTGAGTATGCTGTATTAAATGCGAACTATATGATGAGAAGATTAGCACCATTCTATGAACTTCCGTTCGATAGACATTGCAAGCATGAATTTGTATTATCAGGTCGTCGTCAAAAGAAACTTGGTGTACGTACATTAGATATTGCAAAACGTCTGCTTGATTTCGGTTACCATCCACCAACAATTTACTTCCCATTAAATGTGGAAGAATGTATTATGATTGAGCCAACAGAAACAGAATCAAAAGAAACATTAGATGGTTTCATTGATAAGATGATTCAAATTGCTAAAGAGGTAGAAGAAAATCCAGAAGTTGTACAAGAAGCGCCACATACAACGGTAATTAAACGTTTGGATGAAACATTGGCTGCTCGTAAACCAGTTTTACGTTATGAAAAGCTAGCACCTGTACAAGTGTGATTGGAATAAAAAGAACTCGCTATATGCGGGTTCTTTTTTTTGCAACATTGGTGCGGATAGAATGAAAAAAATGTTAAAAATTTATATTTTTTGTTTCATATTGCTGTAAAGATGCGGTTTTATAGGTGATTTTGTTGAAAAAGTCGGTTTGATAAAAGTATTTATTTTTGTTAGAATTTTATTGAAATTAAGAAGATGTGATGAGGTAGAAATTACTCATTTTTATGTATATGTGAAAAAACGAGCAAGGCGGGGGTGGAAGCGTGGGATATCGATGCTATAGAATGGTATACCATTTAGAAAATGGAGAAACAATTAAAGATGTAAAAGAATTTTGTTACAGAGACCAAGGAAAAGTGCTAGAAAGAGTAGCGCACCGTGTAATGGATAATAGAGAAGTGACAGCGATTGATAAACAAGGAACAATCATTTCAATAGCGTGTGAGGACATTGTAAAGGTAGAACTTGATTACATAACAGAAAGTTAACCTTGAGTCATATCGAATTATTCGATACAATATACTGTTGAATGGTGAAGAGAGCAGAGAGGAGTTTATCATGGGTAATACAAGACACTTTTATATGTTTATTTTAGCGTTTGTTCTTGTTGTGGCGTTAACGATTTATTTAATTGTTGATAGCAGCTGGTACAATACAGTTCATCCGGCATTCCTTCTTTTTATGTATGTAGGAATAGCGGTTGTTAGTTTCGGAATGAGAGACGAAATGTTAGATCGCTTTGAAAAGTGATACATATACGAAAGACCAACAGGGAAATGTTGGTCTTTTTTTTCTTGCCAAAAAATAGGATGTTGTGTATATACTGTATATATAAGGTATATACAGTATATACACACTGGAGGAAAACATGAATATTATTATTTCAAATTCTTCCCAAGACCCTATTTATGCGCAAATAAGGAAGCAATTACGCCAGCTTATTTTAAATGGTGGTTTAAAGGGTGGAGATCAATTACCGTCTATTCGTAGCTTAGCGAAGGAATTACAAATTAGTGTAATTACAACGAAGCGTGCGTACGAGGAGCTTGAAAAAGAAGGATATATAGAAACTGTTGCTGGGAAAGGGACTTATGTTTCACGTGAAAACAATGAACTATTAAAAGAACAGCGGCTACGTCTATTGGAAAGTAAGGCTGAAGAAATTGTGAATGAAAGTAAAGTGTTGCAACTTTCACTTGAAGAATTACAACAGATGATTGCGTGTTTATACAAGGGGGAATGAGAGATGTTAGAGCTAAAAAACGTTTGTAAAAGTTATCAAGATTTCTCAGTGAAAAATATGAATTTTACATTACCACGTGGATATATTATGGGATTTGTCGGACCGAATGGATCCGGAAAAAGTACGACGATCAAAATGATTATGAATTTAATTAGAAAAGATAGTGGCGATATAAAAATTTTTGGTAAGGACAATAAGAAAGCTGAAAAAGAAATAAAACAAAATATTGGTTTTGTATATGATGAAAATCATTATTACGAAGATTTAACGTGTGAGCAAATGAAACGGATTATTGCACCGTTATATAAAAAGTGGGACGAAAAGCAGTATCAATCGTATATGCAGAGATTACAAGTTCCAAAGTATAAAAAGATTAAAGAGTTATCCAAAGGGATGAAAATGAAATTTGCGATTGCAATCGCACTTTCACACCATGCGGAATTCATTATTATGGATGAACCAACAGCAGGATTAGACCCAGTTGTTCGAAGTGACTTGCTTGATATGTTGCAAGAGATTGTAATGGAAGATGAAGTGTCTGTCTTATTTTCCACACACATTACTACAGACTTAGAACGCATCGCGGATTACATTACGTTCATCAATGATGGAGAAATTATATTTACTGGTGAGAAAGATGAATTAATGGAGAACTACGTAATCGTAAAGGGAAGCAATGATTTATTAGATCGAGAAGGAAAAGAACTATTTGTTGGATTACGAAAAAATAAATTTGGCTTTGAAGGTTTAGCAGAGGATAGACAAGCAATTATCGATTGGTTTGGAAATGAGGTTGTACTAGAAAAACCTACATTAGACGATATCATCGTTTACACTGCGAAAGGGAGAGGTGCCTATGCGTCAGCTCGTATATAAAGATTTGTTCTTTTTTCGGGGGATATGGTTAGTGTATCTTACTATACCTTTTATATTCTTTTTATTTGAACATGGTGATGGAATGCTGTTTCCTATGAGTTGTTTATTTATAACTCTTTCCTCAGTTACGATATTAGTCGTAATAGATGAACGAAATACAAGTGACATTATTATTAATAGTTTACCGTTAAGTAAAAAGGATATCATAATTGCTAGATATATTTCCAGTGCAATATTTATTGTAGGTGGTATGTTCTCCACTATGTTGTTTGCTTTTCTTATAAGAGGTATTGCTGTTATTGGTGATATCGGTGCATATCATCCTAACCTATACATTGAAGTTCCATGGTATGGAGTAGTAAATGGGGTTGTTTACGCCGTATTTTTGGTTGTCACCTTTTTCCCTAGTTATTATGGTACAAAATCGAAGGTAGTAAGAAGTATAGTATCAGCAGCATCAATAGGAGTGGGGGGAATACTTTGGATATTTATTAGTGATGGGCTGAATGAAACAGCACCTTCATTCATTGAGTGGATTATGAATCCATTACATCTTGGCATATTTATAGTTGGATTAATTACACTAGCTAGTATATATATCGCCTCTATGTTTCTTACAATTAAAATTTACGGAGCACGTGATTTATAGAGAGGAGAATTCATATGCAACAGTTGATTTTGAAGGAGTTTTTCTTACAGAAGAAGATGTTTCCTTTCTATTTTTTAATACCTATTTTATCTGTTTTTAGAAATTCCGTAGAACCAATGGGGATTGCAATAGGATTATTTATAACATGTAGTACGATTATATATATTTCTTTTTATTATGAAGAGAAAAGTAAAATAGAAAAAGTATTAGTGAGTTTGCCTATAACAAGAAAAGAGATAGTTATAGCTAAATATATTGCAACCACATTATTTATTATAGCCGGTCTGAGTACAACTTTTATAGTCGTAATATTAGGAAATATTTTATTGAACAGAGATATAGTTATTCCTGGATATGCAATATTTTCAGCAATAGTAGCAACTTTGATTTATTGTGTAGTAACGATACCTACTAATTACATTGGAGGATATAAAGCTACTACTTCTTGAATGTTATTATGATTTTTCCTTTAATGGGTATGATTGGCCTTATGTGCAATATTTTTGGTGATAAAACAATCATGCTAAAAGTACTTCACTCTGAAGTTGCTATATTATCAATGAGTGTTCTTGGTATCGGAGTGTTAGTAAGTATAGTCATATCAATGTTGCTCTCAATGAAAATGTTTCAGGAGGCAGAGTTATAGAAGCTGGCATTTTCATACTAGGAGGTGCAATAAATGATCAAGCAACTAGTCTTAAAAGATATGATGTTGCAAAGAAAGTTAGGGTTTGCTTATCTTATATGTTTGTTTTTCCTTGTCATTGTTGATTTTCGTAGTGATAGTTTTCTGATGACATTTAGCATGTTTATACCTATTCTTGGCATGATGCTGTCAATGAGTTATGAGAATAAAAATAAAAGTGAAATGCTAGTAAATAGTCTTCCATTTCAACGAAAAGAAATTGTCATAGCAAAATACATATTTGTAAGCATTTTAGTTGTTTTAGGTGGAATTTTCTCACTTGTGGTTGGTTTAATTCAGTTGCAAAATGAACATATAACTGGATTTATGCTGTGGGGAGCGATTCTTGGTGGAATAACAGGTGGTTTTGTTTATAGCATAATTGTACTTCCAATTGAATTTTCAGTAGGGTATAGCAGTGCAAAACAAATTGCTCCGTTTGCCGGACTTGCATTGGGGTATTTAAGTGGAGTGATTGTAAGTAACGTGTGGTTAGATGTAGAGAATATTTGGAGCACGAGTCTAGTCATAAATATTTGTTTCATAGCCGGGCTGCTCCTTTTATATGTCATGTCGATGGTACTCTCAATTAATTTGTATAATGAGCGTGATTTGTGAGGGGAGGGAATGTTGTTGAAACAACTAATTTTAAAAGATTTCATCGTCCAATGGAAATTTTTAATTTGGTATATACTGTATCCTATTTTCTTTTATATGGCTTTAACAGATACGGAAAATCTGTTCATAATTATGTCAGTAATTATTACAATTGGGGCAACAGTAAAAACATTTGAAGCAGATAGTAAAAATGAGAGTGAAGTTATAGTAAATAGTTTACCAATATTGAGAAAACAAATTGTGTATGCGAAATATATAGTAGCAATTATTATTCTTTTTATAAGCGTAACGGTCGGTTGTTTCACGATGGGAATGAAGAATGGGGTTAACCTATTTGAATTTATTGAAACGACAATGGTTGCTAGTATTAGCTTTATTTTAGTGTATTTAAGCTTTGTTTTACCAATATCGTTTTGGTTAGCGTATAAAAAAACTATTTTTATTACGCTTTTCATACTAATAGTACCGATAGCAATTTGTTCTATGTTCTTTCAAATCAACCTAGAACAAATTCAACTATATAACAGCGTGTTATTCGTTAGTTCAATATGCATGTTCATAGTATCTATCTTCGTTTCAGTGAAATTGTATGAGAAGAGAGAATTTTAAAAGGTGCCTCATAAAAGGCACCTTCTTCAATAATGACAATATGAAAGCAACAGTTTATAAACAGAAACGCTACTTGGCACATCTTTCGGAGTATGTAATATTATGCTGAAAAATATGATGAGAAAGAGAAACAGGAAAAATAAAAATAGGATCTGCTTATGTATAGAATTTTGCATATGATCCACTCCTTTTTTAGGTAGTATGTCCAAAAGAAAGGAGGGTATGAAAATTTTAGGAGGGAGAATGATGAAAAAAAGAAAATGGTTGTATAGAATAGGGGTACTTTTATGCTCAATTGGTTTCATATTAGCAAATTTTTACTCAGATATACCATCGCCATTTCCTAATTTGCATAAAGGGATTGGTATGAGTGTTGTCATAGTTGGTCTGCTTTGTCTGATCGCATCAAATTTCTATAGAAAATCAGAATGAATATAAAGTGAAACTTTAATCAGTGGGGGTTTTGTCCATCCCCACTGATTATTAGTTGAACCAATCGGGCGTTTACGGGCAGTTGATCTCCCACCTAACTCCCTCGCATTCGCCGAATTTTGAGGTGGGGGTCTTACTGCCCGTTAATGCGGGATAAAAAAAGGACAGTTACTCTTTTTCAGAAGAACTGTCCTTTTTAAATAACTTGTTCCATAGCTTGGCGATACTCCATATAATTACGATTGCAATGGAGGCAATAATTGACCAAGCGATAGATGCAATTTCAAGTGCCATGTTGGGAAAGAATGTAAGAATGGATATTACTTTATGAAACAACCATTCTATTATATGAAAACTTATTTGCAATAGAATGACGATCCCAAGTGTGATCCATGTTAAGATTTGTTTTCCTTTTTCTTTCCACATGACATTCACCTCACGTTAGCCTAATAGTTTTAAGCCAACAGCACCGCATAGAATGCAGCTTAAGAAGGCAAGGCGGCGCCAATCCGCTGACTCGCGGAAAATAAGAATACCTAGAAGTGCACTTCCGGCAGTTCCGATTCCAGTCCAAATTGCATAAGCAGTTCCCATCGGTAATGTATTCATTGCAAGTGATAAGAAGAAGAAACTTACGCCGAAGTTAGCGATTAAAATAACTTTTGGTGCCCAGCCTTTCTTTTCAGTGGCTACTTTCATAAAGAGTACACCAACAATTTCACAAATACCAGCTAGAATTAAAAATACCCAAGCCATTTTATGCAGCCTCCTTCACTTCTTTTTCTTCTGTTACTCGTTTTAAACCAATTACTCCGAAGAAAATTAAACCGATTAATAAAACTTTTACGATAGAGAAAGGTTCTCCGAAGATGAAAATCTCTGTAAGAACGATTCCACCAGCTCCAATTCCTGTAAAGACTGCGTATACAGTACCGACAGGTAAATCTTTATAAGCTCTAAATAATAAGACGAAACTAATTGTGATTAATAGAGCAACACCAGCCCACTCAAGTGGTGCCTCCGCTTTTTTTAGTCCAATCACCCAAAAGATTTCAATAATACCAGCTATGATTACATAAATCCATGCCATATGTCATTTCTCCTTCCTACCAGTCGTTAGGTAAAGGGCTTAAAAACGACGCATTGCAAAGGAGCAATCCGTCAGTTTGAAAGTCCGCGCCAAAATACTTTCCAAGAAGCTTCTAAACGTGTCTCAAAACGATTTAAACCTGCGTATAGTAGTTCAACCATAAGGCCGTCAAGTAAGCATAAAAAAGCCTCCAAAGCGTCTTTTACTTCAATGTTATGCAGTTCATTTTGTTCGCTTGCTCTTTTAAACGCAGGGAATAAAAGTTTCCCGACATTTTCAATGTGTACATTCGCTTTATCAATAATTTGTTCGCGAAATGCATCCGGCGGAAAATAAGAAGTTCGTAACCAAAACATTGATTCTTCACTTTCACCAAATCGTTTTGCATAGCCTTTTAACAAATTTAAGAGCAATTCTTCAGTAGACGATTTGGAAAAATTTTCGATATCGTCTGTGAAGCTCTGCAAATCTTTTTGAAGAGCGGATTCCAAACATGTAAAATATAGCTCTTCTTTTCCTTTAAAGTGTGCGTAAATCGATGGTTTTTTAATCCCAACTTCCTTAGCAATATTTGCTAAGGAAGTTCCTTCGTAGCCGTAGCGTGCGAAATGAGAAAGTGCTACAGCTTTAATCCGGTTTGCTGTCATTTTCATCCCCTACCTACCGTTCGTTAGGTTAATTATATGAGATGAAAAATATAAAGTCAATAGGTGAAGAGTTGAAAAAAGAGCGCTATAATTAACGCTCCTTTTTCAGACTGTTTTTCGTTCAATTAAATGGAATGAAAGTTCTTCTGTGCTTCCGGTAATTTGCTCGCTTTGAATCTGTTTATGGAATAAAGAAAAAGCATGTGAGCCCATTGTGAGCCCGGGATGTTCAATAGTTGTAATTTCTAATGCTTTTGAAATTTCATGGTTATCAAATCCCAGGATAGCGAGGTCTTCAGGTATGCGAATGCCAAGTTTTTTTGCCTCTGTTAATAAACCAGCAGCAACTTGATCGTTCGCTGTGAAAATAGCGGTTGGGCGATTTTTCATGTTTAAAATACGGTGAAGTATTTTTGCCCCGTCCTGCATCGTATAACATTGATGGAAAATCCAATCAGGGTGAACTGTTTTTCCTTCGTGACGAAGGGTATCGGCGAAAGCTTTTTCACGCTCGATTGAATTAACACTTGTTTTTCTTGCTAAACAAATGCCGATTTTTTCATGACCTTTACTGAGTAAATAGGAAGTACCGAGACGGAAGCCCTCATAATGATCTACATAGACAGATGAAATGAGGGGATGTTTCATTTTTTCACATGAAATAATAGGGGCAAATTTTGCGAACGGTTCAATTTGTTCCCATGAACTCGTGCGAGAGCAAATAATCATCCCGTCAAATTGCTTCATTTTCATCATTTCAAGAACGCGAATTTCTTCAATACTATCGTAATTCGTTTGGCATAAATTAATATGATATCCAGCTGCTAATGCTTCGTTTCCGATTCCTTCAATGATCGTGCTAAAGTACGGAACATTAATGAAAGGTAGCATAACGCCAATCGTATATGTTTTACCTTTTATTAAATGGATAGCATTTATATTTTTTGCATAGTTCAATTCTTCAACTGCATCTAAAACACGCTTACGCTTTTCTTCTTTTACGTAAGGATGATTATTAAGGACACGGGAAACCGTTGATATGGATACACCAGCAGTTTTTGCAATTTGTTTTATATTGGCCATATGTATCACCTCTTTACTTAATTATAAGGGGAAAATAATAAGAATGAAAAAATCTTGACCTGAAAAGCTTTTCACAATCTATGTTATAAGCATGACTTCTGTTATTCGCGTAACCTTTTTATTTGGGCGTAAGAATAGCGAGGTCTTTTTTGTATGTCTGCAAAGAATTTTTGTCAAAATGTGTGAGAATAACGTGGAAAGTTTTCGGAGGAGGTGTTTGATAACGAGGCGAATAGAAGAGAGTATAAACGCTTCGCTCGTTAAGAGAGCGGTATGAAAGGGCGGAAACAAATTGAAAAAAGGCATCATTTGTTTCGTGTTTTCTAGTGTAATACTTAGCTCATGTTCATTTCAGCAAACGATGCAAGAAGAAAAAACATTTGTAGGAACAACAGGAGGGGCTAAGGACCGTGTTACTGATCCGATTCCGCTAAAGGAACTTCCAAAATATTTTCCGGCGAAGTTTAAAGTTCCAACGTTTTTACCTTATGACATTACGAGTGATGTGAAGGGAGAGGTAAGAACGATGGGAAAGAAGAATGCTGTCTTAACGATTAAATATAAGCAACAAGAGAAAGGAAGGCGCGATTATATAGAATTAACAGTGGCCAACTTTTCTTACAGTTTTCCATACCTCGTAGAAGAGAATCGATTTCAAGAACAAATGAAATTGAATAATGGAGCACCTGCTTATTTTAAAAATAAGGATGATTACGAGCGAGGGGACGAATTTGCTACGCTTATATGGAAAGAGAAGGGGATTGAATATCAGCTATTATATCGTAATGTAGATGAGAAAGATGAAGATGTGATTAAACAAAATCTACTGTACATTGCGAACAATATGGAATGAAAAAACTAGCTGTATCGTGCAGCTAGTTTTTGTATGTTACTTCTTTTTAATTTTGCCTGACCAAGATTTAAATCCACCTTTTAATTGGTAGAAATCTGTGTAGCCTTGTTTTTTTAAGTATTGAGCTGCACGACCTGTACGGAATCCGCTTTGGCAATATAAATAAACCGGTTGATCTTGGCGAAGTTCTTTGTGGCGAAGGCGAATTTGTGATAATGGAATGTTACGCGCACCTAAAATATGTCCCGCGTTAAATTCATCCGCTTCGCGAATATCGATAAGCTGTGCTTTACGGTAGCCAGCGCGAAATTCTTCTTCTGAAAGTGTTTTAATTAATTTTTTCTGATAGAAATACATCCATACAGTGTAGCCGATGAATGCTGCAATTGCGGCTAGTATAATAATCAAGTTTGTTGACACGATTCTATCGCTCCCTTTTTTCTTATCCTACTTTCAATATTATAATGCCCATATGTATTTATGCAACAGATTCATTTGTATATAAGAAGAAATTTCGTATTCTTTCACAAATTTTGTCGAATTTGGTAGACTAGAGAATGTGAAAAATAATTGGTTATATGAGGTGCAGGATGGGAAAAGAAAAATGGTGTTATATTAACTCTGGTCAATGTTCACCAGCATTTAATATGGCGTTAGATGAATGTTTATTAAATTGGCAAAGTGAAAAGAAAATGCCACCAACAATTCGTTTTTACGAATGGGAAGTACCAACATTAACAGTTGGGTATTTCCAGCGTGTTGAAAAAGATATAAATATGGATGTAGTTAACGAAAAGAAATATGGATTTGTTCGTCGTCAAACAGGCGGTAGGGGTGTACTACATGATAAAGAATTAACGTACAGTGTTATTGTGTCTGAAGATCATCCGGATATGCCTAAAACAGTTACAGAAGCGTATCGTGTTATTTCACAAGGCTTATTAGACGGTTTTAAGGCATTAGGATTAGAAGCATATTATGCAGTTCCGAAAACAGAAGAGGATCGTGAAAATTTAAAAAATCCGCGTTCAGGCGTATGCTTTGATGCACCATCTTGGTATGAAATTGTAGTTGAAGGAAGAAAAATCGCAGGTAGTGCTCAAACCCGTCAAAAAGGTGTTATCTTACAACACGGTTCGATTCCGTTAGAAATAGATTTAGATGAGTTATACGATCTATTTTTATTCCCAAATGAACGTGTAAAAGAGCGTATGAAAAACATGTTTTCTTCTAAAGCGGTAGCGATTAATGAATTAACAGACCGTACATTTACGATTGAACAGTTAATTCAAGCGTTTGAAACTGGATTTGAAAAAGGTTTAGATATAGAGCTTGTGCCGTATGAACTAACAGAAGAACAGCTTCATGAAGTTCAAACTTTAGCAAAAGAGAAGTATGAAAGTAATGAATGGAATTATAAAAAATAAGGAGATGGCGACCGCCATCTCCTTATTTTTATAGTAAATTAAGTACTTTTTCTACTTTGATTCCTTTATCTTGTAAAGAACGAAGGCGATTTACAACGTCCATAATTTCTTTGTCGAATGTAACGCTAATACCTTGGCTTTGTAGCTCTTTTTTTAATCCTTCAATAGAATCATCTATGTCGATGCCAAGCTCGTAATCTTGACAAACTTCAATTGTCTTTTTCACAAGTTTAACATAATTTTCTTGTAGTTTTGTATTTGTTTCAGTCAAAGCAGGTTGTTTCGGTTTTACAGGAGTAACCGGTGCTGTCTCTTGCTTTGTAACTGGAGTAGGTACTGCTTTTTTCACAGGTGTTGGAGTAGATAGTTCTACAGCTGCTTCAACACTTACTGACTTCGGCGTTGGTACCGGAGTAGGCTTAGGTGTTATAGCGGGTGTTTCTACACGCATAACAGGTTTAGGAGCGGGTGTAACTGCTTTAGGAGCCTCTACAACTACTTCTTTGTTCGGAGTAGCTTCTACAACTGTTTCTTCTTGCTCAGCAGCTTCTTTATTTTCTTTGCTCCACATAACGCGTTCAATTTCTAGAGAAACATTGTTCTTATTCATCGCTGTTAATGTAACTTTACCAACTTCCGCGTTCCCAGTGAAATCAACAATTTTATAAATAACACTCTTGTTCCAATCCACGTTTCCGCTCAAAAATAATTCTTCGTTACATTTCGGCGTTAAGCCCTCGATTTTAATTTCTGCGTTTACACCGTTTTCACTGTATACCATAATTAGCGAAGCATTTACATCTTCGTCTGCTAACATTAGTTCACGTACCATTTTGCCGGTGCGTACTTGCGTTTTCTTCTTAACTGACATCTAATTTCTCCTCTCAAAAATTCAGTAATAATAAAAAAATCGTATAACGAAAAATAATTGCTCACGAAGATTTATGATACCGATAATAAAAGCATCACGTCAACAATTAACTTTAATTATTTTGCATTTTTCTTATTTTCTTTATGAAATTTTTCAATTTGTAAAATTAGACAGAAGAAAAACAGCCGTTTGAAAGGCTGTTAAAAATTTGATTTTTTGTATAGTAATTTATATAAAATAAAAAATAGGATAGCGATTAAGGCGTTTTGCCAAAAGGTTAGATGATAAATGAGATAAGGTTGTTTTTTAAAAT